>NZ_JBEXNL010000007.1:0-223699 GCF_040611135.1 Tsukamurella sp. NPDC003166 | reverse complement strand
GGCGCATCATCTGGCCACTGACTGATCGCAAGACGGATCCGGGCATCAACAGGCTCATTCCTCGGCACCGATCAATGCGACCACCCCGAGCGCCGCTGCCGGAGCGAGAAGTGTCACCACCAACCACCCCCACACTGTCACCGATGTCCTGATGCAGAACCGTCACCGATGTCGTGCGACATAACAGTCGCCCGGAAAGGGTCGATGACGAGGGGCGACGTCGCACCCGGGATCACGTCCATGTGAATGAATGTTCTCAAACTCTTGCGATCGCGTGTGATGTGGTTCACGATAGATTTATGACCAAGATCTATCGCATGCGGCGGCGGACGCCGGAGACTCTGGACGATCTCGTGACCCTGGCGGGGCTGTCGAACAACGCGGCCAATGTCGTGATGCAGCTCGCGATCCCCGGTGTCGGGCACGGTGTCGAGGAGAGTCGCGTGGCGTCCGGCCGGGCGATCGATCGGCCGCTCAAGCGGGCCCGGACGACGACGCAGTACCTGGCCGTCGCGCTGTACGGCTCGGAGCGGGACCGGTCGGTGTATCGCAGGGCCATCGCGGAGGTGCATTCGCACGTCCACTCCACCGAGGACAGCCCGGTCCGTTACAGCGGAAACTCCCGGAAGCTGCAGCTCTGGGTCGCTGCGTGCCTGTTCTACTACTACGTCGATCAGTACGAGCTGGTGCACGGCCCGCTCGACGAGTCCGCGCTGGACCGGCTCACCGTCGAGGCCTCCGTGCTCGCGACGGGCGTGAACGTGACCGCCGAGGAGTGGCCGCAGACCTGGGCCGATTTCACGGCCTACTGGGAGAAGTCGCTCGACGACGTCGCGATCGCCCCCGAGGTCCGCGCGTACCTCGACGACCTCGCCACGCTGCGGTTCGTCCGGGAGCCGTGGGGTCCGATCGGCGTCGCGCTCGCCGCGCTGCTCGGCCGCCCGTACAACTTCTTCACGCGCGGCACCGTCCATCCCCGCATCCGCGCGGCGATGGGCTGGTCGTGGAGCGATGCCGAGCAACGGCGACTCGAGCGGCTCATGCGCCTCGTCGCGGTGGCCGACCGGGTGTTCCCGGGGAGCCTGCTGTACCGCGCCTACCTCGTCGACCTGCGCGCCCGGGTGGTGCTGGGGCGCAATCCGCTCGGCACCACCCACCTCGACGACGGTGCCCGTGCGGCCTGACCCGCAGGCGCGCGGGCCGTGCCCGACCCGCGGTCCGACGGTCCGCCCCGGATCAGACCTCGATCCCGGATCAGACCTCGATCTGCTCCGCGAGCTTGGTGAGCCGGAAGCGGGCCATCGCGAGGTTCGCGCGCGAGCGGTCCAGCACCAGGTAGAGGAACAGGTCGTCGGAGCCCTGGTTGATCGGCCGGACGATCTGGTACTGGGTGCCGAGCGTGATGAGGATGTCCTCGATGTGATCGTCGAGGTCCATGTCGCCGAGCGTGCGGCCCATGGCCTGGACGAGCGCGGAGTTGCCCGCCGCAGCCACCTCGAGGTTGAAACTCGACGGCTCGCCCGCCGTGGCCAGCGCCATGCCGCTCTGCGCGTCGACGAGCGCGACGCCCAGCGCGCCGTCGATGTTCATCGCTTCGTTCAAGGACTCGTTGAATTCGGTCATGTCACCGGGTTCCTTCGGCTCGTGCTCGACCTGCAGCGTCTGCAGGGTTTCGGCGTCGACGTAGGTTTCATCGATCTGGGTGTACGGGAACGGATCGATCGCGAGCGGCTCGCGGAACACCGGCTGTGCCGGCTCCTCGACGCCCGCAGTCTCCTCAGCCGCGGCCCCCTCCGCGGGCTCCTCCGCAGCCGGCTCCTCCGCGTCGTGCTCATGATCCACGAACTCGGCGTGCTGCACCTGAGCTTCGTGCACCTCGCCGTCCTGGATCTCCGACTCGTACGGCTGCACCGGCTCCTCGTCGAGGTCCGCTGCGACCTCCCCGGCAGCGTCCGCCGCCTCGTGCGCGTGCACCTCCACATCGACCACCTCGACGTCGATGTACGAATCGTCCGGCTCGTCGAGAGTCTCGGCCACCGGCTCGTCGTGCGGGGCGAAGGTCGCCTCGAAGGTCTGGTCGGCACCGTCGGGCGACGACACGGGCTCGGCCCAGAGGGCCTCCGCGCGGCCCTCGGCGCGCGGCTCGAACCGCGGCGGCGCGAACTGATCGAAGCCCCCGTCGAATGTGGTCGCGGACGAGTTCGACGCCGTCTGCGGGCCCGTGGAGGTGCTGTAGCCGAAGCCGCCGATGACACCCGCGTCGAAGGTGTCCGACGCCTGCTGCACACCCTGGAAGGTCTCGGAGGTCAGCGGGTCCGTCAGCGGGTCGGGCTTGGCGGCCCGCGCCTCGGGTGCCGGACCTCCGGCCGGGGCCGCCGACGGTGCCCCGGTAGGACCGACCGACGGCGAACCCGGTGCCTGCGGCGGCGCGCCCGCCGCGGCGCGCGCAGCCTCCTGCGCGGCGACCTGGACCTCCGGCGGCGGGATCACCCGCGGCCGCCGCGGCGCCGGAGGCACCTGGCCCGGCGAGGGCGTGCCGGACGGGCGGGGCGGCACCGTCGGGCCGGCCGGAGCGGGCGGGGGCGCCGGGCGCGAGCCCATGCCGGTGTCGTGGACGCCGTAGTAGTCCTCGACACGCTGCCGATTGCTCGGCGGTCGCCGGTTCGGATTCGGGCCGCTCATGTGAGCTTCTTCGCGCGGATCTCGTGGCCGCTGGAGGTCAGGCAGCGGCCGGACTCGAGGTCCCACTGCCAGCCGTGCAGGTTGCAGGTCAGCTTGCCGCCGTCGACCACGCCGAACTTCGACAGGTCCGCCTTGAGGTGCGGGCAGCGGCGCTGCACCTCCCAGCCGTCCAGCTCGGTCGACGCGGTGTCGTCGTGCGCCTCGGAGAACCAGCCGTCGGCGTAGGCGATCCGCTCGTCGGTGAGGCACTTGAAGAAGGTGTAGAGGAACTCGTTGTAGCCGCCGATGCGCCAGGTGGTGAACCGCGTCGACAGGAAGATCGTGTTCACCCAGTCGGGCTCGTCGTCGCGGAGCACCGTGCGCACCAGCTCGGCGGCGATGCGGAAGCCGTACCGGTACTTGCCGTCGCCTTCCTCCGGGCTGCGGACCGTGCGGTTCGGGAAGTCGAGCACCACGGTCTCCACCGAGCCGTCGGGCGAGGCCATCTCCAGCCCGACCGCGTAGCCGATCCCATCGCTGATCAGCGCGGACGCCTGCATGATCGGCTCGAACTTGGCCTTCAGCGGCTCGAGCAGCGGCACCCCGTCGTCGGCCGCCCAGGTGGCCTTCTCGGCCTCGAGGAGCGGCGCCTGGCGCGCCGCGAAGGCGTCCAGGTAGGCGGTCTTGTTCTCGAAGATGTCCATCACCTCGGCCTCGGAGACCGGGTGCGTCAGGGACTTCAGCTCCTTGCCCGCGAAGTCTCCGACGGTGCCGGGGATGAACAGCAGGCCCCCGTCGTTGCCGTTCTTCTTCATCTCCTCGAGGAAGGTGATCTGGTCCGGGAAGATGTTCGACGGGTCGCCGCCGATCGTCTCGCGGTCCACGCGGCCCTCGTCGTTGAGGTAGCGCAGCTCGGGGTCGAGGAACGCGGGCGGGCCCGCCGACGGCACGACCCAGGTGCCGGCGACCTGGTCGACGTAGCTACGCGCGCGGTCCATGCCGCGCTGGCGCTTCTGCTCGGCGAAGCGGCGCTTGGAGCCCTTCGGCATGTCGTAGACCATCGGGTACCAGATGGCGCCCGAGTACTGCAGCAGGTGCACGTCGACGCCGCCGAACTCGTCGAGCACCTCCATGTCCACGGGGCGGGCGTCGTTCATGTTGAACAGCACCGTCTCGCCGTCGGAGACGACGAGGCCCGAGTCGCCGATGGGGCCGTCCGCGGGGGCGCGCAGGGCGATGATCATCACGTCCAGGTCGCCCTTGGGGCCGCTGATCGTGTGCTTCACCGAGTCCTGCGTCTCGAAGAACTTCGTGAAGCCCAGCTTCTCCAGCTCGCGCCGCAGGTCCGGCACCGGGTAGTCCGGCAGCAGGACGGTCGCGTCCTTGCTGACGTTCTCGGCCAGGTTCTTCGCGTCGAAGTGGTCGCGGTGCAGGTGGGAGACGTAGAGGTAGTCGACGTCACCCAGGGCTTTCCAGTCCAGCTGCGTGTTGTCCGGGAACGGGAACCACGACGCGAAGTACGCGGGGTTCACCCACGGATCGCACAGGATGGTGCCTGCGGCGGTGGAGATGTGGAAACCCGCGTGCCCGACGCTGGTGACCTGCACGGTGAAGCCTTTCGCCTGTTTCACTGACCAGTACAGCCTAATGGGAGCGTCGACACCTCGGCTGCGGCACCGCGCAGACGTGGCCACGGTTACTCTTGCGGTGTGGAACCCGTCTACGGAACGATTCTCGAAGTTGCCCGCGGTATGTGGGCCTTCCAAGGCATCAAGTTCACCGAGGTGGACTTCCATAAGTTCCCCCGCACGGGCGGGGCTGTGGTCGCCATCAATCACACCGGCTACCTCGACTTCCCCTTCGCCGGGAAGCCCGCCTACGACGCCGGCCGACGCAAGGTGCGGTTCATGGCGAAGAAGGAGGTCTTCGACAACTCGAAGTCGGGGCCGATCATGCGGGCGCTGCGGCACATCCCCGTCGACCGCGAGGCCGGCGCGTCGGCCTACGCGGCCGCGGTCGATGCCCTGAGGTCCGGCGAGCTCGTCGGCGTGTACCCCGAGGCCACCCACAGCCGCAGCTTCGAGCTCAAGGGCTTCAAGTCCGGCGCGGCCCGGATGGCGATCGAGGCGAACGTGCCCATCATCCCCGTCGTGGTCTGGGGCGCCCAGCAGATCTGGACCAAGGGCCTGCCCAAGCGGCTCGGCCGGAACAAGTTCCGCATCGTCATCGGCGTGTGCGATGCGCTCGATCCCGTCGGGCCGCCCGAGGAGCTGACCGCGCGGCTCAAGGAGTCGATGCAGGCCATGCTTCTGCAGCTGCAGGACCTGTACGGCCCGCACCCCCAGGGCGAGCCCTGGGTGCCCGCGCGCCTGGGCGGCACCGCGCCCACGCTGGAGGAGGCCGATGCGATGGACGCCGCCGACCTCGACGAGCGACGTCGCGCCCGGGAGGACCGGCAGGCAGACGGTGCCTGACGACCGTCCGCGCGAGGCGCCCGGGCTCGACGTACTCGGCCCGGCCCCGCTGCTCGTCGCGAGCGATGTCGACGGGACCCTGGTGGACGACGACGAGCGGATCAGCTTGCGCACGCACGTCGCGCTGAACGCCGTGCAGGCGTCGGGCGGGCACTTCGTGCTGGCCACCGGGCGGCCGCCGCGCGCCGTCGACCCGATCGCCGCGCAGCTGGACTTCGCGCCGCTCGCGGTCTGCGCGAACGGCGCCGTGCTGTACGACACCGGGACCTCGCAGGTCGTCTCGGCGTCGCTGATGTCGCCGGAGCTGCTGGACAGGGTCGCCGAGCTGGTCCGCCGACACCTCCCCGGCGCGGGTTTCGCCGCCGAGCGCGTGGCCCGGGGCGAGCACGACTCCGCCACCCCGCGGTTCGCGGCGTCCACCGGGTATCAGCACGCCTGGCTTGAGCCGGACACGGTCACCGCCGCCGACGCGGAGGTGCTCGCGCACCCGGCCGTGAAGCTCCTGGTCCGGCAGCCGGGATTGACCTCCGACGAGATGTCCGCCCGGATCCTCCCGCACCTCGACGGTGTCGCCGACGTCACCTACGCCACCAACAACGGCCTCATCGAGTTCCACGTCCCGGGGGTCACCAAGGCCACGGGCATCCGCGCCGCGATGGAGCATCTCGGTCTCGCGGCCGACGTCCGCACCGCCGCCTTCGGCGACATGCCCAACGACTCGGAGATGCTCCGCTGGGCCGGGGTCGGGGTCGCGATGGCCAATGCGCACCCCGCGGCCCTCGACGCCGCGAACCTCGTCACGGCGACCAATCTCGACGACGGGGTCGCCCGGGTCCTGGAGCGCTGGTTCTAGGAGGTTCGACGGTGCGCCGTTGGCCGGGCCGGCTGGGCCGGGCCGGGTGGGGGCGTCACCGCTCGCTTGAACCTCCTCCCGCTCGCCCAGCGGCTCGGGTCGTCCGATGCGCTCGACGGCGTCGTCCCCACCCGTCCCTCGTGCCGTCGCCGTCTCGCGAAGCCGGCTACCGCTGTGACCAATGTGACTAATGTTGCTTACGTGACGAATGTTGCTGATGGTGTTAGTCTCGACCTCACGTTGAGCGTTGTCCCGTCCGGGCACGGCTCACCTGCGTCGAGCTAAGGAGAAACCATGCCCGTATGGATCGACGGTGGCCCGCGTCGCCGCCGCGTACGGCGTACCGTCGCCCTGGCGATGCTCCCGGCACTGGCCGTGGGTGGCGCGGCGGCGCTGCTCAGCACCACGAACATCGTCGGCGATCCGCAGCTCACGGCGGGTAGCGAGGTCACCTTCACCGGCCAGGGCAACGGCCACGGCCGGGGACTCGGCCAGTGGGGCGCCTTCGGCTACGCGAAGTCCGGATGGACGGCCGAACAGATCGTCGCGCACTACTACGGTGGCTCCCAGCTCTCCCGCGCGGACACGAACCTGCCCGTGCGCGTGCAGCTCACCACGCAGAAGGCGGCGAACGTCCTCGCCCCGGCCGGCGCCAAGATCGGCGACCAGCAGATCGCGCCCGGCCAGGCCGTGCGCATCGACGGCGACAAGGCCGTCATCACCACCGGTTGTGGCGGCCCCGTCGTCAAGACCGTCCCGGCCGGGGACGCGACGATCACCCCGCTGAACGGCGCGGCCAACCGTCCGACGGCCGAACTCCTGAAGTTCTGCGGCACCAACGCCACCTACCGGGGCGCGGTCGCCGCGAAGGACGGCAAGGTCTTCAACGTCGTCAACATCGAGGACTACCTGCGCGGCGTGGTCCCGGTCGAGAGCAAGGCCGAGTGGGCCGACCAGGGTGGCTACGAGGCCCTGCGCGCCCAGGCGATCGCCGCCCGCTCCTACGCGCTCGCCGAGGGCGCCAAGCGCGGCGACACGTACAACGACACCCAGGACTCCCAGGTCTATGGCGGCGCCGCCAAGGAGGACCCGCGCACCGACAAGGCCGTCGCGAGCACCGCGGGCCTGGTCATGGCGAAGAACGGCTACGCGGTGCCCACCGAGTTCTCCAGCTCCACCGGCGGCTTCACCGCGGGCGGCGATTTCACGCCCGTCAAGGACGACGGCGACGTCGTCTCGCCCTACCGGAACTGGACGCAGAAGGTGCCGACGGCGAAGATCGCGCAGGAGTTCGGCGTCGGCACGTTCACGTCCATCCGCGTGACCAGGACGCAGTCCGCCCAGGCGCCCCGGGTCGAGGCCGTCGAGATCGTCGGTAAGACCAAGACCGTCACCGCGACGGGCGCGGACGTCCGCAAGAAGCTCGGCCTGCGCTCGGACTGGTTCACCATCGACGGCCAGGCCCCGGCCGCCGCGCCCGCCCCCGGCACCCCGAGCAGCCCCGGCGCGACGCCCGCGCCCGTTGCTCCCGGCGCGGGCACGGCACCGTCGGGCTCCTCCGCGGCACCGGTCCCCGGGCGGGTCGTGGACCGACAGATCGTGGCGGCCCCGGTCGACCCGTTCAACCCCGTCCCGACCGCGCCGAACGCCGCACAGTCCGCGCCCGAGGCCGCCGGCACGGCGACCGCTGCGGCGTCGGCCGTCACAGCGGCACCCGCCGCCCCGGCCGTCCCGACGGTGCCCGGCGCCGCCCCGGCGGCACCCGCGACGCCCGCTGCTCCGGCGGCCCCCGCCGCCGCGTCGGTCCCGACCGCGCCCGCCGCACCCGTGATCCCGGGCATCCCCGCGCCGCCGACCGCGTCCGCGGTCGCGCCCGTGGCGCAGGCCGTCACCGGCAAGGCCGCCGTCGAGGCCGCGTACGCCGGTGCGGGCGGCGAGGCCGGCACGCTGGGCAAGGCGGTCTCGAACCCGATCACGTTCCCGGACGGCTCGATGTTCCAGTCGTATCAGAACGGCACGATCTACTACACGAAGGCGAACGGCGCCCAGGTGGTGCCCTCGGGCGTCGCGGCCCCCACGACGCTGCTGAACTGGGTCACCGCGTTCGCGTCGGGCGGCGCGCCGAGCCTGCCGCCGCTGCCGCTGCTCAACCTGATCCCCGGTTGGGGCGACCTGCTCGGGATCAATCCGAGCGCCACCGCGGCCGCGCCCGCGTCCGGCGTGCCCGCCGTGCCGGTGACCCCCGGCGCATCGTCGAGCGCGGCGGCGACCCCGGCCGTTCCGTCCGCGCCCGCGGCCCCGTCGGCCCCCGCGGCGGCCGCTGCCACCCCGGCGACGACCCCGGCGGCGCCGAACACCCCTGCCGCTGTCGCTCCGGCCGCGGGCTCGACCCCGTTGGCCGTCCCGACGGTGCCGGGCGCGCCGCAGTGACGAGGGCCGTGGCGGCCGGCTCCGGGGAACCGGCGCCGGCCCGCCTCGGTCACAGCGCTCGGCAGGGTGGCGTCATGGACGCCGTCCGGCCGGTACCCTGAACGTCCGTGGCAACCTCCTCTCCCCAGTCCTATGACCTCATCGTCGTCGGCTCCGGCTTCTTCGGCCTGACCATCGCCGAGCGCACGGCCGCTGAGCTGGGCAAGCGGGTCCTCGTCGTCGAGCGCCGGCACCACCTCGGCGGCAACGCCTACTCCGAGGCGGAGCCCGAGACCGGCATCGAGATCCACAAGTACGGCGCGCACCTGTTCCACACGTCCAACGAGCGGGTGTGGGAGTACGTCAACAAGTTCACCGACTTCACCGGCTACCAGCACCGCGTCTTCGCGATGCACAAGGGCCAGGCCTACCAGTTCCCGCTGGGCCTGGGCCTGGTCAGCCAGTTCTTCGGCCGCTACTTCACGCCCGACGAGGCGAAGGCGTTGATCCAGGAGCAGGCCGCCGAGTTCGACGCCAAGGACGCGCAGAACTTCGAGGAGAAGGCGATCAGCCTGATCGGCCGCCCCCTCTACGAGGCCTTCATCAAGCACTACACGGCCAAGCAGTGGGAGACCGACCCGAAGAACCTGCCCGCCGGCAACATCACCCGCCTGCCCGTGCGGTACAACTTCGACAACCGCTACTTCAACGACACCTACGAGGGCCTGCCCGTCGACGGATACACCGCGTGGCTGGAGAACATGGCCGCGTCGGACCTCATCGACGTGCGCCTCGACACCGACTGGTTCGACGTCCGTGACGAGATCGTCGCCGCCTCGCCGGACGCGCCGATCGTCTACACCGGCCCCCTGGACCGCTACTTCGACTACTCCGCCGGCCGCCTCGGGTGGCGCACGCTGGACTTCGAGACCGAGGTGCTGCCCACCGGTGACTTCCAGGGCACCCCGGTGATGAACTACAACGACGCCGACGTGCAGTACACCCGCATCCACGAGTTCCGCCACTTCCACCCCGAGCGGGACTACCCCACGGACAAGACCGTGATCATGCGCGAGTTCGGCCGCTTCGCGAACGACGACGACGAGCCCTACTACCCGATCAACACCCCGTCGGACCGCGAGATGCTCGCGGCCTACCGGGCCCTGGCCAAGACCGAGGCCGCGGAGCGCAAGGTGCTCTTCGGCGGCCGGCTCGGCACCTACCAGTACCTCGACATGCACATGGCCATCGCCAGCGCGCTGTCGATGTTCGACAACACCCTGCGCCCGCATCTCGAAACCGGTGCCGCGCTCGCCGAGGAGGCCTAAGTGACCAGCGCGAAGACCCTGCTGCAGCGCGTCATCCTGCCGCGCCCGGGCGAACCGCTCGACGTGCGGTCGCTGTACATCGAGGAGGCCGAGACCAACTCGCGCCGCTCGCACGCGCCCACCCGCACCCAGCTGAACGTCGCCGGTGAGTCCGAGGTCAGCTTCGCCACCTACTTCAACGCCTTCCCGGCGTCGTACTGGCGCCGCTGGACCGTTCTGAAGGACGTGGTGCTGCGGATCGAGCTCAAGGGCACGGCCCGCGTCGACCTCTACCGCTCCAAGGTCGACGGTGCCCGCATCGCCCTGGGCGGCGGGCTGGTCGAGACCGACGCCACCGGCTACGGCATCGCCGAATTCGCCACCGACCTCGGCCCGTTCGAGGACGGCGGCTGGATCTGGTTCGACGTGACCGCCGATTCCGACACCGAGATCCTCTCCGCCGGCTGGTACGCAACCCTCGGCGAGGAGGGCCTGCCGGCCAAGCGCGTCACCGTCGGCATCCCCACCTTCAACCGGCCCGACGACGCCGTGGCCGCGATCGCCGCCCTGACCAGCGATCCGCTGGTCGACGAGGTGATCGACGCCGTCCTCATGCCCGACCAGGGCAACCGGAAGGTCATCGACCACCCGGATTTCGCGACCGCCGTTGCACCCCTGGGGGAGCGCTATCACCGCTTCGAACAGGGCAACCTCGGCGGCTCCGGCGGCTACGGCCGCATCATGTACGAGGCGCTGCGCCTGACCGACAGCCCGTACGTGCTGTACATGGACGACGACATCGCGATCGAGCCGGATTCGATCCTGCGCGCGCTGCAGTTCGCGCGGTTCGCGAAGACCCCGATGCTGGTCGGCGGGCAGATGCTCAACCTGCAGGATCGCAGCCACCTGCACTGCATGGGCGAGGTCATCGACCGCAACACCTTCATGTGGACCGCGGCGCCGTTCGTCGAGTACGACCACGACTTCGCGGAGTACCCGCTGAAGGACAAGGAGAACAGCAAGAATCTGCATCGGCGCATCGACGTCGACGGCAACGGCTGGTGGATGTGCCTCATCCCGCGCGTCGCCGCCGAGGAGATCGGCCTGCCGATGCCGCTGTTCATCAAGTGGGACGACTGGGACTACGGCCTGCGCGCCGCCCGGGCCGGCTACCCGACGGCGACGGTGCCCGGCATCGCGATCTGGCACATGGCCTGGTCCGACAAGGACGACGCCATCGACTGGCAGGCGTACTTCCACCTGCGCAACCGGCTGGTCGTCGCCGCGATCCATCACGAGGGCAGCACCCGGGGCATCATGACCAGCTCCATCAAGGCGCTGATGAAGCACCTGCTGTGCCTCGAGTACTCGACCGTCGCGATCCAGATCGAGGCGATGCGCGACTTCCTGCGCGGCCCCGAGGCGCTCCACGAGCTGCTGCCCACCGCGCTGCCGAAGATCGCCGCGATGCGCAAGGAGTACCCGGACGCCGTGGTGCTGCCCAGCGCCACCGAGCTGCCGCGCACCAGCGGCCAGGCCACCGCGTTCGGCACGAAGATCCCGCTGAACCCCGTCACCAAGGTCACGACGCTGGCGAAGGCCGTGCGCAACAACCTGCGTCCTGCTGATCCGCGCAACCACGAGGTGCCGCAGGCCAACTACCCGCCGCTCGAGGCGCGCTGGTTCAGCCTGGGCCGGGTCGACGGGGTGACCGTCACCACCGCCGACGGCCGCGGCGTGGTCTACCGGCAGCGCGACCGGGAGAAGATGTTCGCGCTCATGCGCGAGAGCCTCGCCGTGCACCGGGAGGTGGACCGCCGCTTCGCCGAGATGCAGCAGCGCTACCGCGCCGCGTACCCCGAACTGACCAGCCGGGAGGCGTGGTCGACGATCTTCGAGCCCGAGGAGACGAAGTGACCGACAACCCGGAGCAGGCGCTCAAGCCGGAGGAGATGATCCTCGTCGGCGTGCAGGCGCAGTTGGCCGGCCGGCCCGGGGTGCTCCCGGCGGCCCGCGGCCTGAGCCACTTCGGTGAGCACTCGCTCGGCTGGCTCGGCCTGGCCGCGCTCGGCGCGGTGCTGCAGCCGCAGCGTCGCCGGGAATACGTGACGGCCGGCGTGGGCGCCTTCGTCGCGCACGCGGCGTCCGTGGTGATCAAGCGGATCGTCCGGCGCAGGCGCCCCGACCATCCGTACATCACCGTCGGCGTGGGGACCCCGAGCAAGCTGAGCTTCCCGTCCTCGCACGCGACGTCCTCGACGGCCGGCGCGATCCTGCTGGGCCGAGCGTCCGGCGTGCCCGGCGGAGCCGTGCTCGCGCCGGCCGCGGTCGTGCCGCCGATGCTCACCTCGCGCATGGTGCTCGGCGTGCATTACCCGACCGATGTGGCGGCCGGTGCCGCGATCGGTGCCGTGACCGCGCTCGCCGCGATCGAGGGTGAGAGACTGTGGGCTGACCGAGCGGTGCGTTGCTCCGCGAAGAACCAGAGCAAGGGACCGAAGAGCTGATGAGCGAGGAGCCGATCGAGCACGGCGAGCCGAAGGCACCGTCGAACCTCGCCAGCGGATTGGTCAAGGCCATCCGGCCCCGGCAGTGGGTCAAGAACGTCCTGGTCGTGGTCGCCCCGCTCGCCGCGGGCAAGGACCAGCTGGAGCACGTCAACTTCGCGGGCGTCGGCGTCGCGTTCATCGCGTTCTGCCTGGCCGCGTCCTCGATCTACCTGATCAACGACGCGCTCGACGTCGAGGCCGACCGCGCGCACCCGACCAAGCGCTTCCGACCCATCGCCGCCGGCGTGGTGCCGGTGAACCTGGCCTACGTGCTGTCGGTGCTGTTCGGGGCCGGCGCCATCGCCGTCTCGTTCCTCGCGAACTGGCATCTGGCCGTGGTCATCGCGGTGTACATCGTGATCCAGCTCGGCTACTGCTTCGGCCTCAAGCACCAGGCCGTCATCGACATCTGCATCGTCAGCTCCGGCTTCCTGCTCCGCGCCGTCGCCGGTGGGGTCGCCGCCGACCTGCCCAAGGGCCTGTCGCAGTGGTTCCTGCTGGTGATGGCCTTCGGCTCGCTGTTCATGGCCGCGGGCAAGCGCTACGCCGAGCTGCAGCTCGCGGAGCGCACCGGCGCGAAGATCCGCAAGTCGCTCGAGTACTACACCACCACCTACCTGCGCTTCGTCTGGACGCTCGCCGCGACGGCCGTCGTCCTCTGCTACGGCCTGTGGGCCTTCGACAAGACCGCGCACGCGAGCAACATCTGGTACTCGCTGTCGATGGTGCCCTTCACCGTCGCCATCCTCCGGTACGCCGTCGACGTCGACGGTGGCGAGGCGGGCGAGCCCGAGGAGATCGCCCTGGGTGACCGCGTGCTGCAGGTGCTCGCGATCGCGTGGATTGGAACCGTCGTTGCCGCGGTCTACTTCGCCTGACGAGACGGCCCCGTCGAGCACGACCGACGCCGGGGCCCCGTCGAGGATCTCCGCACCCCGGGTCAGTCTCTGGCTCGGGGTCGTGGTCTGTGCGGTGGCGTTCGCGTACGGCGCGTGGGAGCGCCGGTGGATCGCCGACGACGGGCTGATCGTCCTGCGGACCGTCCGGAACCTGCTGGCCGGCAACGGCCCCGTGTTCAACGTGGGCGAGCGCGTCGAGGTCAACACCTCTGCGGCCTGGACCTACATCATCTGGTTCTTCTCGTGGATCAGCGGCGTGCAGACCGAGTACGTGGTGCTCACCGTCGCGTTGGTGTTGTCCGTCGCCGCGATCCCGTTGGCGATGCTCGGCACGGCCCGCCTGTACAAGGGCGGCGCGGGCTGGTCGCGGCTGCGCGGCTCGGGGCTGCTGCTCCTGCCCGCGGGCGGCCTGGTCTACATGGCGCTGCCGCCGGCGCGCGACTTCGCGACCTCCGGCCTCGAGGTGTCGCTGACCATCTTCTGGGTCGCGCTGCTGTGGTGGCTGGCCGTCGCCTGGTCGCAGGCCGACCGCGATCCGGTCGAGCGGCGCGATGTCGTCCGGTACTGGGCCCTGACGCTCTCCACCGCCTTCGTCGCGGGCCTGTCCTGGCTGGTCCGGCCCGAGATGGCACTGGTCGGCGGTCTGGTGCTGCTCGTGATGTTCGCGGCGCCCATCGGCTGGCGGCTGCGGCTGGGGATCACCGCGGCCGGTGGATTCCTCCCCGTCGCGTACCAGATCTTCCGGATGGGCTACTACGGCCTGCCGGTGCCGAACACGGCCGTCGCGAAGGACGCCACCGGCTCCAAGTGGGGCCAGGGCTTCACCTACCTGATGAACCTCGTGGAGCCGTATTCGCTGTGGCTGCCCGTGCTGGCGCTGCTCCTGGCGATGCCGCTGCTGCTCCTGCCCGCGCGCGGCGCGCGCGCCCCGCTGACCGGCCGGTTCCGCCTGCCCCGCGGCGCCCGCGGCCTGCGCGACCAGCTGCAGCGCCCCGCGGTGATCGTGGCCGTGATGTTCCTCGGCGGCGTCGCCGAGACTCTGTACTGGCTGCGTCAGGGCGGCGACTTCATGTCCGGCCGCGTCCTGCTCGCGCCGCTGTTCCTGCTGCTCCTGCCCGTGATGGTGATCCCGCTGCGGATCCCCGCGCGGCAACCGGGCGACTCGAAGGTCCGCGGCCTCGCGCGGCTCGCCGGCGGCACCGCGGGCGCCGCGATCGCGGCGGTGCTCTGGGTCCTCGTCATCGGCTGGGCCCTGCACGCCACGACGCTGCGGGGCCAGCCCGACGGGACCTCCATCGGCCGGACCGGCATCGTCGACGAGCGGGCGTTCTACTCCCTGCAGACGGGCCACGCGCACCCGATCACCGCCGACGACTACCTGGACTACCCGCGCATGCACGCGCTCCAGGAGATCCTCCGCCAGACCCCGCGGGGCGGCGTCTACCTGCCGTCCATCGACTATGACTGGTGGTTCATCGATCCGCTGCCCTACCCGCGGCCGGACGACGTGCCGCTGCGGCAGACGGTGTTCTTCACCAACCTCGGCATGACCGGGATGAACCTGCCGCTCGACGTGCGCGTGTGGGACCAGATCGGCCTCGCCTGGCCGATGGCCTCGCACACCGCGCGGCTCGAGGACGGGCGGATCGGGCACGACAAGGACATGTTCCCGGACTGGGCCGTGGCGGAGGCCAAGGCCTATCCGAAGCGTCCCGCGCTGCCGGGCTTCATCGACCCCGACTGGGTGAACCAGTCCCGGGTCGCGCTGACCTGCCCGCAGATCCAGCAGCTGCAGGCCTCGTACTCGGCCCCGCTGACCTTCGACCTGTTCAAGCGGAACCTCAAGCTGTCGTACGCGAACTACAAGCTGCGCATCGACCGCGTGCCCGAGTACACGCTGCGCATGTGCCGACTCGATGTGCCGCCGCCGCTCACCGACGAGCAGAAGTCGATGCCGAAGCCCTGAATCCGCACGCACGACTGCCCGTGTCACTGAGTGGAATGCCGTTGTTGTTCCCGTATTCCGCTCGCGCGAGGATCGATCCAGCGCGAGACGACGGGAGACGGACATGGCACTCGAATCAGGCGACCACATCTGGTATTACGACGGCCAGGGCAACGATCGGGCGGTGAGCGGGGAGCAGACGTCGACGGAGGCGAACATCCCCCGCCTCGACTGGTTCCCCACCGCCGATCCGAACGTGGCGACGAGCTACTGCGACAACGGTTGGCACATCTACCAGTTCGTGGTGTACGACGAGGAGCTGCGGCGCGGCCAGCCGCAGATGAGAAGCGGCGCAGGGACATTCGCCTGGCTCAACAACAACCCGGGGAACCTGACCAGGGACGGCCGGTCGTACGGACAGTTCGAGGGGAAGGCGAACTGGCACAACTTCATGATCTTCCCGGACTACGACACGGGATTCGCCGCCATCCGGCAGTGGCTGGGCAATAACGGCTACCTGCCCCGCACGATCACGCAGGCGTTCACGAAGTACGCGCCGGGCGGCGACGGGCAGAACTCTCCGGAGAAGTACGCGCAGGACGTCGCGGACGCGGCCGGTGTGGGAACGGACACGCTGCTGAGCGACCTGACCGACGACCAGTGGGCGTTGTTCCTCAACGCCATCGAGAAGGTCGAGGGATCCGTCGAGGGAACCTCGTTCGCCTACAACGATCCCGAGCTGCCGCCCGCGATCGCGGCCCTGGTGAGTGAGGTCTGATCATGCCCATCGACAACGAACCCCGCGCCCTCGCCGTGGACCTGTTGAGCAACGTGCTGAACTACATCAAGCAGAGCACGCCCACCCGTACCGACGGAAAGGCGACTCAGGGGTACGTCTACTCGGTTCTGCGGGTGGGGCAGATGATCTCGCCCGCGGACTACGCGCAGCCGTGGAGCCCGATCGGCGGGACGCCTGCGGATACGG
This sequence comes from Tsukamurella sp. NPDC003166, assembly GCF_040611135.1. Lineage (NCBI taxonomy): Bacteria > Bacillati > Actinomycetota > Actinomycetes > Mycobacteriales > Tsukamurellaceae > Tsukamurella > Tsukamurella sp. NPDC003166. The sequence continues at coordinate 207,617 of NZ_JBEXNL010000007.1, read as the reverse complement.
CGACGGCGCAGCAACCGCCCGCGGATCCGGCCGCAGCAGCGACCGCCGCGGCCCAGAAGGCCGCGCAGCAGGCGAACACGAAGCGCGCCCTGAGGGCCACCTTCAACGTCGAGAACCTCGTCGACACCATGCTGGTGGTCACGAACGACGAGACGTTGGAGACGTACAGCGGCGGCGGGCGGCACCTCGGCTTCGCCTATCACGAGATCCTGCAGGCGATGGAGGCATTGCCCACCCCGCCGCGGTCCGCAGACGATCAGGCGCGGCTCGACGCGGCACAGAAGGTGCTCTGGAACGCCGACGGAACACCGACCCCGTTGTACGCGACGTACACGCGGAATCAGACCGCCTTCGCGACGGCCCAGGCTAACTACACGCTCAAGAGCGTCCAGCTGGTGGCGGATCCTGACACCGCGGACCAGGCCGAACTGCTGCTGCGCCCGGAGCAGGCGAAGGTCCAACAGGCGCAGGACCAGTGGAAGACCCAGGGCGCTCCCGACGTGGAGGCCGCACTCGCCGCGATCGAGAGCCTGGGCGTCTCGCTCGAGCAGGGCGCGATCATGGATGCGCGGAAGCTGTACGAAGCCTGGAACATTCCGGTGCTCAACGTCCCCGGCGCGAGCATGCCCTACTCGTTCGTCCTGCCGTCCACCTGGGCGGCCTTCGACAAGGACGACTCCGGTTGGACGCAACTAACCATCAAACAGGACGAGTACACCTCCCACTACGACAGCCATAGCTACAACGTCAACGTCGGCGGCTGGAACGGCGAATCCGAGTCCACATCGGGCGATCTCGGCCTGAGCATCTGCGGATTCGGCTTCAACGGCTCGTACTCCGAGGCGGATTCGAACAGCCACTCCGAATCCTCCTCCGACAGCAAGGACGGCTCGAGTTTCAAGAACGACGCGACGAACCTCACGATCGACTTCGAATACGGGCTGTGCCAGATCGCCCGGCCCTGGATGATGACGGACCTGTTCCGGCTGCAGAACTGGTATCTCAAGGGCGAGAAGGCGAATGTGATCAGCACCGGCAAGGTGGACGATCAGGTCGGGGACGAGAAGGCGCTGTTGCCCATGTTCCCCACGCACTTCCTCGTGATCCGGAACGTGAACATCAGCACCTCGCATTGGGGGAGTGACGGCCAGACCTTGCGCGACTACTACGAGAAGCACAGCAACAGTGCCGAAGAGCACTCCAGCTCCGTCGGAGGCGGCGTGGAGGTGCCGGTCTTCGGTCCGCTCTGCCTGGACGCCGGCGCCTCGCACAGCGAGAGCGGCTACAGCGGAAGCTACTCGGATGAGTCGGGCGGCACGTACTCGAACGACTACAAGGCGCACTTCGACGGCACGACACTGACAGTACGAGGGGCGCAGATCGTCGCGTGGCTCAGTGAGGTGCTCCCAGCCTGCCCGCCGAAAGACGACCCCGCGCTCGCCGCGAAGTAGCCCGGCGATGACGAATTCGCTGGATCCATTGTCCGACGCGGTGTCCCAGTTCTTCCTCGGCAAGATGGGGGCTCCCGCGCCGACGGGGCCGGGCAGCGTCGTCCTGGTACTCGACGCGTTCGGGACGCCGCTGACCCCGGGAGAGTTCGGGGTGGGCGGCACCACGGCGCAGCAGCAGCTGTTCGCCCACGCCCGGGCCGCGCAGCTGGCCGATCAGGTGCCCGCGGAGAATCTGTTCCGTGGCGGCTGGTACCTCGCGCGGCAGGGCAGCCGGCTCTCCCGCTGGTACGGAACCGCGATCTCCGGGGCGGAGTGTGTCAGCTCCTCGGCCTCGGCACGGGCGGCTTTCGAGGCGCGAAAGGCAAGCGCGGGCACAGCGTTCTCGGTGAACGCGCTGCCGGAGGCGGTCGGGGTCACCGGTGCGGGTACCACGGTGGATCCGACCGGAGTCATGGACACGAATTACGCGACGGGGATCGCGCCTCCCGCGTTCTACGCCCCGGGCTCGGACGTGTGGGAGCCTCACACCATCAGTACGCGCGTCCCGGCCGCCGCGGGAGCAGCGGCGGGCGATTCCCGTCCGCCCTTCGTCGTGTTCCACCGCCGCCGCCCGGACTTGGGCGTTCTCCCCGAGCTCGAATCGCTGACCGGAGTGGAGTCGTTCAGCGCGGTCGGCGGGCCGGTCGTCCTCGCGGGCCCGCCGCTCACGCACCCGCTGGACCGGTCGGTGCCGCTCGCGCATGGTCCGGTCGTCTACTCGGATCTCGTCGCCCCGGTCGAGTCGGCCGTTCCCCAGGACGGGGTCGTCGCCGACGACGCCGGAGACGCTGCCGACAGCGCCGCCGGGATCGACGTCGCATTCGAGTACTGCATCGTGCGGTTCTCGCGGCCGTGGTGGGACGAGGTGTTCCTCAGTTCGGCGGACTGGATGCTCCCGGGGTACTACGCCGGGCAAATCGCGAGCGGGAATCCGGCCGACCCGGCCGACCTGATTCCGGCGATCGCGGTCGGTGCGGCCGTGGTGCGGAATCTCTCCATCACCGCGGATTGGAACTCGGGGCAGCGTGCGAGCCTGGCCGCGAGCAACAGCCTCGGGCCGTTCAGCACGTCGGGCGCGTCGCTGGCGGGAGGCACGCTCAGCCGCGCGGGGATGCAGGTGGTCGCGTGGATCTGCCAGGTGCCCCCGGTGCTTCCCCCGCGCGACGATCCCAGCCTGCCGCCGCGCCCCGTCGCCCCTCCCACGACTCCCACGACCGCTTCGACGGGTACTTCTGCGGGCCCGGGCAGCGACGGCTCGGGCCCCGTCACCGTGGCGGACCTGGCGGCGAGGAACGTGACGTGCACGGTACCGGAAGCGGACCTCGCGAGCTGGCTGGCGGACCCGGCGACGACGCCGTATCCGGCGCTGGCGCAGGCCCTGCTGTCGATACTCGGAAACCGCCGCTTCGCGGTTCCGGTGCCTATTGATTGTATTCGTAGTGATTACGAAGAAGAACTACACTACCCATCGCCGCGGCGACGGTCGGACGTCGACGATGCCGGCCTGCAGAAAGCGGTCATCGCGACGTCGCACGAACAGAACGGAACAGACGCCGCGGTGTTCACCGATTTGTTGGAATGATCGCTCGCGTATCCGTGTGAAATTCTGCAGAAATGGCCTCGCCGCACCGGAGCAGGTCGGCGCGGACGCTGGGGCGCGCGATCGCGGACCAGGGCGCGGTGAGGCCGACCGCTCCGACGACGTGCCCGGATCCGTCGGTCACCCTGCCGACCGCACACGCCCACCCGAGGCGGACCTGCTCGGCCTCGATCGCGTAGCCGGATTCGCGGTACCGGTCGAGCGCCTCGAGGATCCGTCGCGGCGAGGCCTGGCTCATCGGGGTGAGCGGCGCCAGGGGCCGAGTGAGCAGGGACGGCACGCGCTCCGGGTGCTCCGCGAGGAACGCCTTGCCCAGCATGGTGAACACGAACCGGTCGCCCAGCCGGCGCGCTGTCGGCCAGTTGTCTGGGCGCATCGTCGCAGGTACGGTGCTGTCGAGTGAGGCGGCGGCCAGTCGGATCTCGGCACCGTCGAACCGGGCGAACCAGGCCACGGCGCACCTGCTGCGCGCGGAGAGTTCCTGCAGATGCGGTTGGGCGGCGAGATCCGTGCACCCGCCCGCCGCTCGTGCCGCCTGGCTCGCGAGGCGGGTGCCGGGCGCGTACCCGGGCCCGACGCGGGCGAGCATCCGTCGCGCGACGAGCGCGTTCGCGATCCGTAGCGCGCTCGGTTTCGGGATGCCGGTCGCGCGGCTGAGTTCGGCAAGGGCCACGGGCTGCGTTGCGTCGGTGACGACGTCGAGAATCGCGAGCGCCCGCCCGATTACGGTGTGATCATCAATTCCGCTTTCGTGATCATGCGTGGCGACGGACATCATCCCTCCCGACGTCTCCCGTAATTACCGCGTCCGTGTGCGACATTCAATGATGCTCCGTTTTTGAACAGAATTCGAGCCCCACGACAATTGGCGGCAATTTTGCGATCAAGAATGAACGGATTATCGTGTGTAAGATTCAGACCGTGAAGACGGCGCGATTACTCGGTGCGATCGCGGATTGCTCCGTGCACACGATCCGGACGGTACGGCGCCGCGGCGGTCAGAGCCGGTGCCGGTCCAGGAACTCCTCGATCGCCGCGGCGAAGACCTGGTTGTCGTCGCCCGCGACCATGTGCCCGGCGCCGCTCACGTCGGCGACCTCGGCCTGCGGCACGCGCTGGAGCATCTTCTGTACACCCTCCTCGCTGACCACGTCGGACTTGCCGCCGCGAACGATGAGCGTGGGGACGGTGACCCGGGCGGCCGCGGCGCCGAGCCGGTCCTTGTCCTGGATGCGGGCCTCGCCGCGGTCGTCGCCGCGGATGAACGCCGGGTCCCAGTGCCAGTACCAGCGGCCGTCGGCGCGCTGCCGCACGTTCTTCTTCAGGCCCTCGAGGTTGCGGGCGCGCTTGCGGGCGGGGTTGTAGGCGGCGACGGCGTCGGCGACCTCCTCGAGCGTGGCGAAGCCGTCGGTGTGCGCGGAGAGGAACTCGGTGACGCGGTCGATGCCCTTGGGCTCCACGTCCACCACGACGTCCACGAGCACCAGCGCGGAGGCGATACCGGGGTTCTCGCCGACCGCGCACAGGCTGGTGATCCCGCCGAGCGAGGCTCCGATCAGGACGGGCGGCGGACCGTCGAGCGTGTCCAGCACGGCCAGGAGGTCTCCGACGAAGTCGGCCAGTGCGTAGGAGCCGTCCGCCGCCCAGGCGGTGTCGCCGTGTCCGCGCGCGTCGAGTGTGATGACGGTGTGTCCTCGTGCCGCCAGCGCCGCGGCGGTGCGGTCCCACGAGTGCCGGGTCTGCCCACCGCCGTGCAGCAGCACGAGCGTCGTGCCGCCCTCGCCCCAGCGGTCGCCCGCGATCGTCAGGCCGGCGGCATTGACGGTGAACGGCTGCGAGGACGGGTACATTTCGGTCATCGAACAGTCCTATCACGACTGCAACGGCCGGTGACCCGGACCACCCTCCGCGCGGCACCGGGACCGCGAATGACACGCGTGTAACACTGGTCCCATGTCATCGATGGGCCGATTCGGAACGCTGCTCGTCGCCGGTGCGCTGGCGGCCGGAACCGTCGTCGCGGCACCGTCGACCCTGACCACCGCGCCCGCCCACGCGGACCCGGCCCCGGCGAAGTCCCGGATCGTGGGCGCGCAGTGGCAGGGGGACCACCAGGTGGATCTGACCGTCTACTCCGCGGCGATGAACGACACGATCACGGTCCAGCTGCTGCTGGCCCGCGACTGGCACGCGGACCCGAAGGCACGCTTCCCCACGCTCTACCTGCTCGACGGGATGCGGGCGCGGGAGGACCGCAACGGCTGGCTGATCGAGACGAACGTCGCGGACTTCTACCGCGACAAGAACGTGACCGTCGTGCTGCCCGTCGGCGGCCAGTCCAGCTGGTACACCGACTGGAAGCGCCCCGACAACGGCAAGAACTACCAGTGGGAGACCTTCCTCGCGAAGGAACTGCCTCCGCTGCTGCAGCAGGGTTGGCGGGCCACCGACGTCCGCGCCGCGGCCGGCGTCTCCATGGGCGGCACTGCCGCGTTCACCCTGGCGGCCCGCAACAAGGGGCTCTACCGGTTCGCGGGCTCCTACTCCGGCATCCTGTCGACCAGCACACCCGGTACGCCGGAGTCGATCGCGCTCGCCATGCGCGACGCCGGCGGCTTCAACGCCGACGCCATGTACGGCCCGCCGACGGATCCCGCGTGGGCGCAGCACGACCCGCTCAAGCTCGCGGAACAGTTGCGCGGCGTGAGCCTGTATTTCAGCTCCGGCAACGGCTCCGGCGGCACCGGCGCGCCCACCGACCTGCAGGCGATGGCGCTCGAGGTGCTCTCGCGGTCCTCCAACCAGGCCTTCGCGGTCGAGCTCAACCGCCTCGGCATCCCCGCGAACGCGCTCTACCGGCCGTCGGGCAACCACAGCTGGCCGTACTGGCAGTTCGAGAACGGCCAGGCGTGGCCGCAGGTGCAGTCGGCGCTGGGCGTCGCGAACCCGAAGCCGTGCGGCATCGGCGGGGCGATCGCCGAGGCCGCACCGAAGACTCCGGCGCTCGGATCGTGCGTCACCGTCGAGTACGCCGTTCCCGGCGGCCGGGCGCAGGACTTCCGCGGCGGGCAGGTGTTCTGGTCGGCCGACACGGGCGCCCAGGTGGTGGGCGGCGCGATCGGCGGCGCCTACCTGGGTGCGGGCGGCCCCGGCGGCGCGCTCGGTTACCCGACGGCGGGGGAGCGGGCCCTGCCCGACAAGAACGGCCGCTACCAGCAGTTCCAGCACGGCACCGTGTACTGGACGCCGCAGACGGGCGCACGAGCGGTGCGCGGCAAGATCGGCGAGAAGTACGCCGCACTGAACTTCGAGCGCTCGGCACTCGGCCTGCCCGTCTCCGACGAGACGAAGCTCGCCGGCGGAGCCTTCCAGCGCTTCCAGGGCGGGCAGATCTACTGGTCGCCGAAGACGGAGGCGGCGGTCGTGAGCGGCCCCATCTACGCGGAATGGGGCCGTCAGGGCTACGAGGCGGGCCGGCTCGGCTACCCGCTCGCCGACGGTACGCCGATCCCCGGTGGCTGGGAGCAGCGCTTCGAGCACGGCGTGATCGCCCTGGTGAACGGCGTGGCCACCACGCGCTGACGCCCGTCCTGGGGTTGCGCTTCACCGCTGCCGGTAGCCTTGCAGCGTTGCGTGCGGACGTACTTCAAGGAGAGAACACATGGCTGGACTTCGGAAAGCCCTTGTGGCCGCGGTGCTGACGGGTGGCGTGCTGCTGGGCGCCGTCGCGTGCGGCGGCAGTTCGACGGTCGAGGCGCCCACCACCGCGGCCGACGGCGGTACCTCGTCGGGTCCGACGACGCTCCCGGCGACCGCGCCCGCGTCGTCCTCGGCGGCGCCGACCAACCCGAAGGACGCGGCCTTCGTCGCGAAGATGAAGTCGCAGGGCCTCGTGGCCTCCGACTCGGACATCCTGGGCGCAGCGGGTTACGTGTGCTCCGCGCTGTCGCAGAACCCGAACAAGCAGTACCAGGAGAAGACCCTGCCGACGCTGGTCAAGGCGATGATCGGGACCTCGCGTACGGGTGGCGGCGTCAGCGCCGAGCAGGCCGACAAGCTCGCCACCGCCGACGCGACCAAGCTGATCGCCGAGGCCAAGACCTCCTACTGCAAGGCCTAGCCGGGTGACGCACCAGCAGCCCGACGGTAAGCCCGGCGGACGCCGGTTCTCGCCCCTCACGATCGCGGTGGGCGTGATCGTGGTGATCGCGCTGGTGCTGCTGGCGATCCTCGTCGGGACGTGGCTGCGGCCGGGGCCCTCGATTCCGCCGCCGTCGGAATCGCAGAGCTCGGCGCCGAGCACCTCCGGGTTCCCGCCGCGGCCGAAATCCCAGCCGGCGGACTGCCCGGACGTGCAGGTGATCTCCGTGCCCGGCACCTGGGAGTCGAAGAGCACCGACGACCCGTACCGGCCCACGTTCAACCCGAACTCGTTGATGCTCAAGGTGACCGGGCCTCTCGCGTCGTCGATCCCGGGCTCGCGGGCCGACATCTGGACCACGCCGTACGTGGCGCAGCTGTCGAATCCCGTCGCGATCCCGCCGGACGGGCAGGCGTCCTACGAGAAGTCCCGCACCGAGGGCTACGACAAGTCGGTCGCGCAGATCACGAAGGTGTACCAGCGGTGCAAGCTCACCGGCTTCGTGTTGATGGGCTTCTCCCAGGGCGCCGTGATCGCGGGTGACATCGCCGCCGAGATCGGCGCCGGCAAGCTCATCCCCGCCGAGAACGTGCTCGGTGTGGGCCTGATCTCCGACCCGCGGCGCGAGCCGGGGGACGCGCGCACCGTGGGCCCGAACCCGCCCGGTGTCGGCGTCGAGGTCGCCTACGGCGGCTTCAGCTTCGGCAGCCTGTCGCTGCGCGGTAAGCGCGAGGGCGGCTTCGGAGCGGTGAAGGACCGCACCGTCTCGCTGTGCGGCGCCAAGGACCCGATCTGCAACCAGCCGAAGGACATCTTCCAGGTGGACGAGCTGACCAAGACGCTGCCCGAGCTGCAGAAGGTGCTCACCGGCAATTCGCACGCGCTGTACGCGACCACCGCCGACTGGAACCTGAACGGCCAGACCGCGACGCAGTGGCTGCAGGGCTGGGCGCGCGGCGTGATCGACAAGGCGCCTAAGCCTCCGCACAGCTGACCCTGGTATCCACAGAGGAATGGCAGGCAAGAGCAAGCGCGCCCTGAACGTGTTCGGCATCGCGGTGATCATCGCCGCGATCATCGCGCTCATCGTGGTGGGAACCCTCCTCTGGTCGATGTGGAACAGGACGGGTCCCACCCCGCCGGGCGAGCCCACCGGCCCGCAGGCGGCAGGGTGCCCGGACGTGCAGGTGCTGTCCTTCCCCGGCACGTGGGAGTCCTCGGCGACCGACAGCCCGGAGAACCCCGCGTTCAACCCGCGCTCGCTCATGTTGCAGGTGACGAACCCGCTGAAGAAGCGGTTCGCGCCCGCGCGCGCCGATGTCTGGACCGTGAACTACGCGGCGCAGTTCCACAACCCGATCGCGGTCCCGCCGGACGGCCAGATGACCTACCAGGCCTCGCGCCAGCAGGGCACGGACCGCGCGATCGCGAAGATGAAGGCGGTCACGGCGACGTGCCCGCGCACGGGCTTCGTGCTGGTCGGCTTCTCGCAGGGGGCCACGATCGCGGGCAACATCACCGCGCAGATCGGCGCGGGCAAGGGGCCGATCGTCGCGCAGCGGTTGCTCGGCGTCGGCCTGATCTCCGACAGCCGCCGGGTGCAGGGGCAGGGGCGCGCGATCGGCGTCGACCCCGAGGGCGAGGGTGTCGAGGTCACGTTCTCCGGCTTCAACTTCTCGGGTGTCGACCTGCAGGGCAAGCGCGACGGCGGCTTCGGCTCGGTGAACGACAAGGTCGTCACCATCTGCGGTTCCAACGACCCGATCTGCAACCAGCCCAAGGGCGGACTGCTGGGCCTGGCCACCGGCCTCCCGCAGGTGATCTCGACGATCACGCAGAACTCGCACGCCGCCTACGGCACCACCGCCAACTGGTCGCTCGACGGTAAGACGGCGACCCAGTGGATGACCGGCTGGGCCGCGGGCGTCATCGACAAGGCGCCGAAGACCACGTGATCGTGCACCGTTGACCCCCTCACAGGGTGGTCAACGGCACACGATTCGTCAGCTCACCGGGCGGGTTGCTGCTGGGTGGCGCAGTGGATCCCGCCGCCGGCTCGTCCCCGTCGGCCCTGGCGTTAGGTGGGGGAGTGAATGTCGCGTGGGGGTCGGTCGAGCCCCTGCTGGAGGATCGGCGTCTGGTGGGGGAGCGAATCTGGGGCAGGGGAATCGGCGCCGCGCGGGGGACGACGGTGCCAACGCCGCCCCGCGTTGTCGGCCGATCTTCGTCCGGCCGACCTCCGTCCGGCCTGCTCCGCCCGTCCGCCCGCTCACCTGGCCGCCCCGCCAACCGCCGGCCCGACAAGCCCCGCCCGGGCCGCACCGTCGAACCGTTAGGCTGTCCGCAACCATGTCAGACCGCACCACCGCCGACCAGGAGTACGCACACGTGAGCACTGAGCCCCGCAAGTTCCGGTTCGCGGCCGGCGGCGCCGGCAACGCCGACGAGGGCGGCGTGCGCAAGTTCGTCAAGCTCGCGCAGGAGGCCGAGGAGCTGGGGTTCGACACCTTCGCGATCCCGGACCGGCTGGACGCGCAGGTGGGTCCGTTGGCGGCGCTCGGCGCGCTGGCCGTGAGCACCTCGACGATCCGGCTCGCCACCTCGATGCTCGCGATGCCCTTCCGGCACCCGGCGGTCCTGGCCAAGGAGCTGACCACGATCGACGTGCTGTCCAAGGGGCGCCTCGAGATCGGACTCGGCCTGGGCGCGTTCAAGGACGATTTCGACCAGTCGGGCATCGAGTTCGAGTCGCCCGCCCGCCGGCTGCAGCGCCTGGACGAGGGCCTGACGGTGCTCGACGCGCTGCTCCGCGGCCAGGAGGCCGAGTTCGAGGGCGAGATCTTCCGGGTCAAGGACCTCAAGGGCTACCCGCGGCCGCGGCAGGGCCCGCGCCCGCCGATCGCGATCGGCGCCGGCGCGCGCCGCACGCTCGAGCTGGCCGCGCGCCGGGCCGACGTGGTCTCGATCAACCCGCGCAGCTCGGCCGAGGGCAAGCTCAAGATCTCGGACATGTCGCTCGACGCGGTGAAGAACAAGGTCGAGGTCGTCGAGGCCGCCGCCGGTGAGCGCTTCGCGGACCTCGAGCTGTCCTGGTCGATCGCGACGATCGTGGTCACCGACGACCGCGAGCAGGTCGCGGATTTCGCGCTCAAGGCCATCGAGCGCGGGCTCTCGGCCAACATCGAGGTCGACAAGGAGGTGACGATCGACGACGTGCTGGGCTCGCCCTACCTCGCGATCGGCACCTTCGACGAGATCGCCGACCAGGTCCGCGCGACCCGCGCGGCCACCGGCATGTCCTACGTCGGCGTCGTCCCCACTCAGATGGAGGCCTTCGCGCCCGTGCTGGAGCAGCTGAAGGGCGAGTGACCCGACCTCACGGTTTTCGCGCCCGCCGTTACCGCGCGGTACGATAGCCGGGTTTGCGGATTTTTCTGCGCGTGTCACCTGACCAAACGGGTGAAACGCGTTACGGATATCGAGCACTATGAGGTGGCGCACAGGTCCGCAACGGGTCCGCGCCGCCACGCGATGTACCACTGTATGACCGGCGCTGCCCGGCACCGGTTACGAGGAGCGATGCATGAACAACGAGTTTGACCAGTTTCTGGATGAAGACGGCAACATCTTCTTCCGCCCCGGAACCACACTGGTCGACTTCGTCGAGAGGAACGCACGGGAGCGTGCCGATACCCTCGCGTACCGCTTCATCGACTACAGCCGCGAGCGTGACGGCGTCGTCCATGAGCTGACCTGGTCGCAGTTCGGTGCCCGCCTGCGCGCCATCGGCGCCCGCCTGCAGCACATCACCAAGCGCGAGGACCGGGTCGCGATCCTGGCCCCGCAGGGCCTCGACTACGTGACCGCCTTCTTCGGCGCGCTCTACGCAGGCAACATCGCCGTGCCGCTGTTCAGTCCGGACGAGCCGGGACACACGGACCGCCTGCGCATCGTCCTCGAGGACTGCAAGCCGACGGCGATCCTGACCAGCTCGGGCTCCGCCGAGGCGTGCCGCAACTTCTTCCGCCACCTCCCGGCGAAGGAGCGGCCCCGCATCATCGCCGTGGACGCCATCCCGGACTCGGTGGGCTCCACGCTCAAGCCCTTCCCGATCTACCGCGACACCATCGCGTACCTGCAGTACACCTCGGGTTCCACGCGCAACCCGGCCGGCGTGCAGATCACCTACGAGGCCGTCGGCACGAACGTCATCCAGATGATCCACGCGCTGGACCTCAACGAGAACTCCCGCGGCGTCACCTGGCTGCCGATGTTCCACGACATGGGCCTGCTCACGGTCATCCTGCCCGCCCTCGGCGGCAAGTTCATCACCATCATGAGCCCGTCGGCGTTCGTCCGCCGCCCGGGCCGCTGGATCAACGAGCTGGCCGCCGTCGAGGACGGTGCTGAGACCTTCGCCGCCGCCCCGAACTTCGCCTACGAGCACGCCGCCGCCCGCGGCCTGCCCAAGGAGGGCGAGACCCTCGACCTGTCGAACGTCAAGGGCCTGATCAACGGCTCCGAGCCGGTCACCGTCTCCTCGATGAAGAAGTTCAACGAGGCTTTCGCCCCGTACGGCCTCTCGCCGAAGGCGATCAAGCCCTGCTTCGGCATGGCCGAGGCGACGCTGTTCGTCAGCTCGACCCCAGTCGAGAACGAGGCCCGCGTGGTCTACGTCGACCGTGACCAGCTGGCTGCCGGCACGTTCGTCGTCTCGGAGGAGGGCGCGGAGGGCGCCGTCCCGCAGGTCTCCTGCGGCGACATCGCGCTGAGCCAGTGGGCCTGCATCGTCGACCCGGAGACCGGCAAGGAGGTGCCCGACGATTCCGTGGGCGAGATCTGGCTCCACGGCATGAACATCGGCTCGGGCTACTGGGAGCGCGACGAGGAGTCCCGCGAGACCTTCCAGAACTACCTGACACCCCTCTCCGAGGGCAGCCACTCCGAGGGTGTGAAGAACCTCGAGAAGGCCAAGTGGATGCGCACCGGCGACTTCGGCGTCTACCACGGTGGTGAGCTGTACATCACCGGCCGCGTGAAGGACCTCGTCATCGTCGATGGCCGCAACCACTACCCGCAGGACATCGAGTTCACGGCGCAGGAGTCGGACACCAAGTACATCCGCACCGGCTACGTCGCGGCGTTCTCGGTGCCGGCGAACGAGCTGCCGCAGGCCGTCTTCGACAGCGCGCACTCGGGGATCACCTACGACGCGAACGACCAGTCGGAGCAGCTCGTGATCGTGGCCGAGCTCGGTGCCGGCGGGGCCAAGCAGGACCAGCAGGCCCTGGCGGACGGCATCCGCTCGGCCGTGGGCGCGGCGCACGGCGTGCTCGCCCGCGACGTCCTGCTCGTGCCCGGCGGCTCGCTGCCCCGCACCAGCTCCGGCAAGATCGCCCGGCGCGCCGGGCGCGCCGCCTACATCGACGGCACGTTGCGCGGCGGCTACACGCAGACCGCGTTCCCCGACGCCGAGGCGAACGACGTCCAGTAGCGCCCACCGGCGCTCTCCACAACTTCATCACACGCGACCCAGGCAACACCCACGGTCTCGACGCGAAGGGTAGAAACACCATGGCTGAGAACGAGTACACCCCCCATGAAGGCCCGACCGGCAAGGCCCGCGAGGATCTGAGCCTCGAGGAACTGCGCGCGTGGATGCGGCAGTGGATCGCGGATGCGACCAAGCAGCCGCTGGAGAACATCACCGACGACAAGTCGCTGGACGAGTTCGGCCTGGGCTCGCGCGACGCGGTCTCGATGGCGTCCGACATCGAGGACTTCACCGGTGTGCAGCTGACGGCCACCGTCGCCTTCCAGCACCCGACGATCGCCCTGCTCAGCCAGCGCATCATCGACGGTGACCCGGTGGTCTCCGACGACGACCTCGCGGCCGAGGCGGCCCAGTACGACCGGGGCGAGGACTTCGAGGCGAACCGCGGCCGGCACGACGTGGCCGTGGTCGGCCTCGCGACCCGTTTCCCCAAGGCCGGCGAGACCCCGGAGTCGACGTGGGAGTTCCTCATCGGGGGCGGCGACGCCACGACCGACCTCCCCGAGGACCGCTGGCTGGAGTTCAAGCAGGACCCGCGCCTGAGGGCGGTCCTCGACGACGCGAACGTGTTCGGCGGTTACCTCGACGACGTGGCCTCCTTCGACGCCGAGTTCTTCCAGATGACGCCGCGCGAGGTCGAGATGGTCGACCCGCAGCAGCGGCTCGCGCTCGAGCTCACGTGGGAGGCGCTGGAGCAGGCCAACATTCCCGCGAGCTCGGTGAAGGGCACCCGCACGGGCGTGTGGATGGGCAGCTCCGCCAACGACTACCAGATGCTCGCGGTCGCCGACCCCACGAAGGCGAACCCGTACGCGCTGACCGGTACGTCCAGCTCGATCGTGGCGAACCGCGTCTCCTACTTCTACGACTTCCACGGCCCGTCGGTCACGGTCGACACCGCCTGTTCGTCGTCGCTGGTCGCGATCCACCAGGCGATCCGCAGCCTGCGCGACGGCGAGACCGACATGGCGGTCGCGGGCGGCGTGAACATGCTCATCGTCCCGGCCGCGACACTCGGCTTCGACACCATCGGCGCGCAAGCGCCCGACGGCAAGATCAAGGCCTTCAGCTCCGACGCGAACGGCATGATCCGCGCCGAGGGCGGCGGTGTGGTCCTGCTCAAGCGTCTCGCCGACGCCGAGCGCGACGGCGACGAGATCCTCGGCGTCATCGCCGGTTCCGCCGTCACCTCCGACGGCAAGTCCAACGGCATCTTCGCGCCGAACCCGGAGGCGCAGGTCACCAACCTGCGCGACGCCTACATCGACGCCGGCATCGACCCGCGCACCGTCGACTACCTCGAGGCGCACGGCACCGGCACCATCCTGGGCGATCCCCTCGAGGCCGACGCCATCGGCCGCGTGCTGGGCCGCGGCCGCGAGGCCGAGAAGCCGCTGCTGCTGGGCTCGGCGAAGACCAACTTCGGCCACATGGAGGCCGCGGCCGGCATCGCCGGCGTCGCGAAGGTGCTGCTCGGCATCCGCAACGGACAGATCCCGGCGTCGCTGCACTTCGCCGGCCCGAACCCGTACATCCAGTTCGAGGCCAACCGCCTGCTCATGGCGACGCGGAACACGGAGTGGCCCCAGTACTCCGGTGCGAAGCTGGCCGGTGTCACGGGGAACGGCTTCGGTGGCACCAACGCCCACGTGGTGGTCAAGGAGTACGTCGCACCGGAGATCGTGGAGGGCGAGACCGAGGGAGACGAGGCCGCGAGCGGCATTCCGGCGTTCTACGCGGCCGCCGTCGAGGGCGCCGCGGTCCCGCTGGTGCTCACCGCCTACGTCCCGTCGCGCCGACGGGCCGCCGCCGCCGAGCTCGTCGAGTGGCTGGAATCGGAGGAGGCCAAGGACTACTCGATCGCCGAGATCGGCCGGACCCTGGCGCACCGCAACCACGGCCGCGTGCGGTCGGTGGTGATGGCCAAGGACCTCGACGAGGCGATCAAGGGCTTCCGTGCCATCGCCGAGGGCAAGAACGCCCCGAACGTCCTGTCCGCCAACCAGCCCGACGCCACGGGCCCGGCGTTCATCTTCTCCGGGTTCGGCAGCCATCACCGGAAGATGGCCAAGCAGCTCTACCTCGAGGACCCCGTCTTCAAGCACTACTTCGACAAGGTCAACGAGCTGATCATCGACGAGTCGGGCAACGACTACGCCGACATGATCACCGACGACGAGCAGACCTTCCACATCGAGACGGGCCAGGTGGGGATCTTCGCCATCCAGGTGGCGCTGGTCGGCCTGTTCCGTCACTACGGCATCGAACCCGGTGTGGTGCTTCCCCATTCGATGGGTGAGGCCACTGCCGCCTGGGTCACCGGCGGCCTCTCGCTACCGGATGCGGTGCGCGTGATCTGCCAGCGCTCGCGCCTGATGGGCGAGGGCGAGGAGATGCTGCCCGAGGAGATGGAGCGCTTCATGGCGCTCGTCGAGTACAGCGCGGCCGACATCGACACCGTGCTCGGCGATTACGAGGGCCTGGAGATCTGCGTCTACGCGGCGCCCACGCACACCGTCATCGGCGGCCCCGGCAAGGTCATCGACAAGATCGTCGAGGAGACCGAGGCCAAGGGCCTGATGGCCCGCAAGCTGGTGACTCGCGGCGCTTCGCACACCTCCCAGATGGACCCGCTCCTCGGCGAGCTGCAGGCCGAGCTCATGGGCATCGAGCCGCACGTGCTGCAGTACCCCATGTACTCGACCGTGAACAAGGACGAGTTCTACAAGGCGGGCCACGCGCCGGTGCACGACGTGGACTACTGGATCAAGGGCCTGCGCCACAGCGTCTGGTTCACCCAGGCCGTCGAGAAGGCCGTCGAGGCCGGCTACCGCACGTTCATCGAGTTCTCCCCGAACCCGATCACCCTGATCTCCGTCGCCGCGGTCACCTTCGGCTCGGGCATCCAGGACGCCGCGCTGGTGCAGACCCTCAAGCGCAAGGAGGACGAGCCTGGCACCATCATGACGGCGCTCGCCACCGTGTTCTCGCGCGGCCACCACGTGGACGTGGCGGCGCTGTTCGGCCCCGGCCGCTACGCGCCGGTGCCGCGAACGAAGTTCCAGCGCAAGCACATCTGGATCCAGACCAAGCTGCCCGACGGCGGCTCGGGCGTCGTGCCCGGCGGCCACGTGGCGCTGCCGGACGGCCGCCACGTGTGGCAGCTCGACGCGGGCGCCCTGACCCTGGGCGACCAGTCGCAGATCTCCCTGGTGGATCTCGCGAAGCACGCTGCGGTCCAGGTGCTCGACGGTGCCGCGGTCACCGCGGCCGTCGAGCACGGGGAGCCCAAGGACGGGCTCACCCTCACCACGACGCTGACGCCGCACCCCGGCGGCGCGTCGATCCAGGTGCACGAGAACACCGGCAGGGGCTTCCGGCTCCTGCTCGATGCCGTCGTCGTGGGCGGCGAGGCGTCCGGCACCGCCGCCGCGCCGCTCATCACCAAGGCCGCCGCGCCCGCCGCGGAGGAGATGGACGAGCTCGACGGGACGGAGCCCGAGATCACCGTCTCCGAGGAGACCGAGGCCCCCGCGCCCGAGGGCAGCGCCGAGCGCTGGTCGCCGGATTCCGGTGAGACGGTGGAACACCGGCTCGGCGTGATCATCGCGGAGACCATGGGCTTCGAGATCGAGGACCTGCCCAAGGAGATCCCGCTGATCGACCTGGGCATGGACTCGCTCATCGCGATGCGCATCAAGAACCGCGCCGAGTACGAGTTCGACATCCCGCCGATCCAGATCCAGGCCGTGCGCGATGCGTCCTTCAACGACGTCGTGCAGTTCGTCGAGTACGCGGTCGAGCACCGCGATCAGGTGGATGCGCTGGCCGAGCACCAGTCCGGCACCGGCGAACTCGCCGACGCCGGCCAGCTGGCCGAGATGATGAAGGCCGCCAAGGCGGAGGCCGCGGCGAAGGCCGAGGCCGCAGCCGACGCCCCTGCCGAGACTCCCGTGGTGGCCCCGGCCGCTGAGGCCGCGCCGGCGGCACCGTCGGACCCGGTGGCGGAGGCCGAGAGCCCCAGTACCCCCGACCTTCTGGACGGCGCCGCCATCGCGGAGGCCGTGGGCGACGGCGTGCCCCCGCGCGACGCCGCGGAGCGCCTGACCTTCGCCACCTACGCGATCGTCGTGGGGAAGTCCCCCGGCGGCGTGTTCAACGAGCTGGAGGTGCTCTCGGAAGAGGTCGCGGAGAAGCTCACGGCGCGCCTGTCCGAGCGGGCCGGCGGCGAGATCGACATCGAGGACGTCATCGACTCGAAGAACATCGAGGAGATGGCCACCTACGTGGGCGCGGTCATGAACGAGGCCACCCGGGTCGACGGATTCGTCCGCACCCTGCGCAAGCCGGAGAACTCGGATCGCCGCCCGCTCTTCCTGTTCCACCCCGCCGGCGGTAACACCACCGCCTACGAGGCGCTGCTGCGCAAGCTGCCCGAGGATCTGCCGATCTACGGTTTCGAGCGCATCGAGGGCGAGATCGAGGAGCGGGTCGCCGAATACCTGCCCAAGCTCAAGGAGATCCAGCCCGAGGGGCCGTACCGGCTCGCGGGCTGGAGCCTCGGCGGCGCGTTCGCCTACGGCCTCGCGCGCGCCCTCGAGGACGAGGGCCAGAAGGTCGAGTACGTGGGCCTGCTGGACGTCGTGGCGCCGACGGTGCCGCTCACCGATGAGCCCGCGGAGAAGCGGGCCCGCCTCGAGCGCTGGGAGAAGTTCGCGCGCAAGAACTACGACATCGGCGATGAGATCGAGCTGCCGATCGACCGCCTCGCGGCGGCCGACGACGAGGGCCAGTTCCGGATCATCATGGAGCTGGTGCAGCTGTCCGACAAGAAGATCCCGACCTCGATGATCGAGCACCAGCGCACGTCCTTCGTGGACAACCGCATGCTGATCAAGGTGAACCCCGCCGACTACGGGAAGTTCGGTGGCACGGTCACGCTGTACCGCGCGGATCGCATGCACGACGGTGCGGTGGAGCTGGAGCCCAACTTCGCCGACATCGCGCCGGACGGCGGCTGGGCGCCGGTGGTCGAGGACCTGCGGATCGTCAAGATCGGCGGCGACCACCTGCAGATCATCGACGAGCCGTACGTCGGCAGGATCGCGACACACATGACCACGGAGCTCGACGCCGCAGACGGCGTCGCGTGATCGACGGCAGGGGATAGGGTGACTGACGTGACGGACGTATCGGACCAGGTCGACCTGACCACCACCGCGGGCAAGCTCGACGACCTCTACCGCCGCCTGGAGGCGGCGAAGGACCCGGGCAGCGAGCGGGCCCGTGCCCGCCGCGACGCGAAGGGCCTGCCCAGCGCGCGTGCCCGCATGCGCATGTTGTTCGACGAGGGCACCTTCGTCGAGCTCGATCAGCTCGCGAAGTCGCCCGGCGACGACAAGATCAAGGACGGCGTGGTGATCGGCTACGGCACCGTGAACGGCCGGAAGGTCGCGGCGTTCAGCCACGACCAGACCGTCGGCGCGGGCACCGTCGGCGAGATGTTCGGCCGGAAGATGGTCAAGCTGTACGACTTCGCGGCGGCCGCGGGCCTGCCGGTGGTCGGCATCAACGACTCGGGCGGCGCCCGCATCCAGGACGCGGCCACGTCCATCGCCTGGTACGCCGAGCTCGGCCGGCACCAGGACGGCCTGTGCGGCCAGGTCCCGCAGATCTCGATGATCCTCGGCACCTGCGTCGGCGGCGCGGTCTACGCACCGGCCAACACCGACGTCCTCGTCGGCGTGCAGGACAACACCTACATGTTCGTCACCGGCCCCGAGGTGATCCGCCCGACCACGGGTGAGACCACCTCCGCGGAGGACCTCGGCGGCGCGATCAAGCAGGCGCAGTGGGGCAACCTGCACCACGTCGCGGTCGACGAGCAGGCCGCGTTCGACTGGGTCAAGCGCTACCTGTCCTTCATGCCGGACTCGATCCACCAGCGCGCGCCGCTCATCAACCCGGGCCTGGAACCGGAGCTGACGGAGACGGACCTCTCGCTCGAGTCGATCATCCCGGACGCCGACACGGCCGGGTACGACATCCACGACGTGATCCTGCGCGTCTTCGACGACGGTGACTTCCTCGAGTACGCCGAGTTGTGGGCGCCGAACATCGTGACCGGCTTCGCCCGCGTCGACGGCCAGCCCGTCGGCGTCGTCGCGAACCAGCCGATGCACATGGCCGGCACGCTCGATACGCAGGCGTCCGAGAAGGCCGCCCGGTTCGTGCGCCTGTGCAACTCCTTCAACATCCCGCTCGTCTTCCTCGTGGACGTCCCCGGCATCCTGCCCGGTGTCGAGGAGGAGAAGATCGGCACGATCCGCCGCTCGGGCAAGTTCATCTTCAGCTACGTCGAGGCGGCCGTCCCGAAGGTCACCATCATCCTGCGCAAGTCCTACGGCGGTGCGTGGGCCGTGATGGGCTCCAAGCAGTTGGGTGCCGACTTCGTCTTCGCGTGGCCGACGGCGCGTCTGGCCGTGATGGGTGCCGAGGGTGCCGCCGCGATCATCAAGCGGCGCGAGATCGAGGAGGCCGGCGAGAACGGCCCCGCGATCCGGCAGGCCTTCATCGACTTCTACAACCAGTTCATGGCGACGCCGTGGCTGGCGGCGGAGCGCGGCTACATCGACGGCGTGATCGAGCCGAAGGAGACCCGTCTCCTGATCCGCAAGTCGATCGCGCAGCTGCGCGACAAGGAGCTGCAGCGCGTGCCGCGCCGCACCTACCTCATGCCGATGTAAATGGCGTCTCTGGAGGGCTTTCCGCAGCTCGCCGGGTCGGTGCTCACCGACCCGGACGTGATGGCGGCCTACGCCGTCGACCACTGCTCGCCGGTGCACGGAGCGGTCCCGCTCGCGGTGGTGCTCGCCGAGACCACCGAGGACGTCGCCGCCGCCGCGGCCTGGTGCTACGCCAACGACGTCGTGATCGTGCCGCGCGGCGCGGGCAGCGGCCTCGCCGGCGGGGCCAGCGCCATCGAGGGCTGCGTGATCATCTCGCTCGCGAAGATGAACGCGATGCTCGAGATCAACGTCGCCGATCAGTACGCCCGCGCGGAGGCGGGCGTCCTCAACGCCGACCTCGACCGCGCGGTCCGCGAGCACGGCCTGATGTACCCGCCCGACCCGTCGTCGTTCGAGATCTGCTCCATCGGCGGCAACGTCGCGACGAACGCGGGCGGCCTGCGCTGCGTCATGTACGGCGTGACGCGCGAGTACGTGCTCGGGCTGACCGTCGTGCTGCCCGACGGCCGGATCATCAAGACCGGCAGGCGCACCGTCAAGGGCGTCACGGGCTACGACCTGACCCAGCTGCTGGTCGGCAGCGAGGGCACGCTCGGCATCGTCACCGAGGTCACCGTCAAACTCCGTCCCGCGCCGGTGATCCCGCCGACGACCGTCGCCGCGTCCTTCCCGGACGTGGTGAGCGCGGCGGCCGCGGTCGCCGCGGTGGTCGGCACCGGCGTGGTGCCCGCGCTCATGGAGCTCATGGACCGCCGCACCCTCGAGTGCGTGGAGGCGCTGCGCCCCTTCGGGCTCGAGGAGGAGACCCGGGCGATGCTCATCGGCCAGGGCTCGACGCCCGCCGACGCCGCGGTCCTGGCCCGCGAGTTCGAGGCCGCCGGGGCGCACTACACCGTGGTCTCCGACGATCCCGTCGAGGCGGCCGAGCTGCTGGCCGTCCGCCGCGCCGCCTTCCACGCCTACGAGCACGCGGGCAACATCTTCTCCGAGGACGTGGGCGTGCCCCGTTCGCAGCTGCCGGAGATGTTCGCCCGGATCGAGGCCATCTCCGCGAAGTACGACGTCGACATCCCCACGTGTGCGCACGCCGGCGACGGCAACCTGCACCCCACGCTGATCTACCCGAAGGATCAGCGGGAGGTGCCCCAGGCCATCTGGGACGCCGCCGACGAGGTCTTCCAGGCCGCGCTGGAGCTCGGCGGAACGCTGACCGGTGAGCACGGCGTGGGTGTGTTGAAGGCCCGCTGGGTGGGCGAGGAGCTCTCCGAGGACGTCCTCGACCTGCACCGCGGCATCAAGGCCGTCTGGGACCCGAAGAACCTCCTCAACCCCGGCCGCGGCTTCTAGCGCCGCTGTTGCGCGCACCGCCGCGTGACGTCACGTCGGCGATCGAGGGGGCAGCCCGGGTGCGGATGCGCTCCCGCACCCGTTTCGCCCTGTCGCACCCGGCGTGCCGGGTGCGCTCGCGCGGTTCGGGTGCGGATGGCTTCTCGCACCCGAATCGCCCGCCGCGGCCGGGTGGATCAGGCCAGCGATGCCACGAACACCGCGGCGACGGCCTCGAGGCCGCGCTGATCGTCGTCGCTGAACCGCGCGGGTAACTCGCTGTCGAGATCGAAGACGCCGACGAGGGCACCGTCGGGCCCGATCAACGGCACCACGAGCTCCGAACGGGTGGCGGCGTCACAGGCGATGTGGTCCGCGACCGCGTGCACGTCGTCGACCCGCTGCGTCTCGCGCGTGCGCGCGGCGGCCCCGCACACGCCGCGGTCGAGCGGGATGCGGATGCACGCCGGCAGCCCCTGGAAGGGGCCCACGACGAGCTCGGCACCGTCGAAGAAGTAGAAGCCCACCCAGTTGAGGTCGGGCACCGTCGCCTTCACGAGAGCCGAGAGGTTCGCGGCGTTGGCGACCCGATCGGGCTCACCGTCGATCAGGGCCCGGGCGTGGTCGGCGAGCTCGGCGTAGCGCTCGGCGGGGGAGTCGGGGAGTTCGGGAAGGGAGAACGACACGCCCCGACGGTACGGGGTCCGACGGTGCGCCGACACCTTCCGTCGACCCTGATTCTGGGCGGAAGCTGAGAGGTTCACGGGTTGAACGCGGCCTGATCCGAGGCCGAAAAGTACCGGTTGTCCAGCGCTGACCATGCAGTATGGACGATCTTTGCGTTCGGGAGTAACGGACGCCGACGCGCGCCCGACTAAGAGTTTGTCAGGAACTGAGATGTCGCATACAGTGCCTGATGAGCACTGCTCCGCCTGTCTTGCCGTGCCATGGGGGTCTCCTGTGGTACCGGACGGTCCCGGTCCACCGGGCCCGCGCAGGCGGTAGGACGCGCCCACCGGGCGACCGAACAAGGAAGAGAGTTACGAATGCGTATGCGTAACGGCTTGGCCAAGAAGGCTGTCGCTGCCGCCGTCACCGTGGCTGCCATTCCGGCCCTCACGATCGCCGGCACGGGCGCCGCGAACGCGTGGGGTCCGGGCAGCGCCAAGAACCCGCCGAAGGGCTTCAAGCAGGCCTTCGTCAACGGCGCCGGCATGCCGAACGTGAAGGTCCGCACCTGGGCGTCCACGACGACCGACCCGAAGACCGCCCCCACCGTGGTCTTCCTCGACGGCCTGCGCGCCACCTGGGACGTCTCGGGCTGGGAGCGCGACGCCAACGTGGCCTTCCTGTCGCAGAAGGGCATCAACGTCGTGATGCCCGTCGGCGGCACCTCGAGCTGGTTCACCGACTGGCAGGCGCCGTCGTCCACGAACCGCCAGCCCTACCGTTACACCTGGGCCTCGTTCCTGAAGACCAGCCTGCCGCAGTACATCAAGAGCCTCGGCTTCAGCGACAACGTCTCGCTGGTCGGCCTCTCGATGTCCGGTAGCGCCGCGATCATCAACACCCTCGACTCGAACGGCTACTACAAGCGTGCCGCGTCGCTGTCGGGCCTGAACAACATCTCGGCGCCGGGCATCCCGATCGCCGTCGGCATCGCCTCCCTCGATTCGGGCGGCTACAACGCCGGCCTCGACATGTGGGGCGGCCCGTTCGACTCGCGCTGGGCCAAGAACGACCCGACCGTCCAGGTGAACCGCCTCAAGAACATCCCGCTGTGGATCTCGGCCGGTAACGGCGTCTTCGGCAAGTACACCCCGAACCCGGGCCCCGCCGATGTCATCCAGGGCGTGCCGCTCGAGTGGCTTGCGCTGTCGCAGTCGCGCTCCTTCCAGGGCGCCGCGCAGCGTGCCGGCCTGAACAAGGTGCACTACGACTTCCCGCCGGCCGGCACCCACACCTGGGGCTACTGGCAGGACCAGGTGTGGCAGATGCAGCGCACCGGTTGGTTCTCGAAGTAGACTTCGCGAACGCACGAACAGATCACACGACAGACGGCCTCGTTCGGACGAATGGGGTCGTCTGTCGTATTGTGATGTGGATGACTTTCCTGAGGAATACGGGAGCGTCTGTAACGACTTACCCTGTGATTTCGATGAGATCCAGGGAGAGTGTCACCCATGTGACGAGTGTGAAACATGTGACATGTGTGACGAACGATGTTAGAGTGACGGCTGTGACTATGCTTGGTCGGGAACGACGGGCTGTCCGGTCCACCAGCAAATGCGCGGCAACGCGTGAAAAAGGAGAGGTCAGCAATGCGAGCAGCCTGGGGTAAGCGAGCGGGTGCGGCGGTTCTCACCGCGGCCATGGTGCCCGCCCTCGCCGGCATGGGTGCCGGCGTCGCCGGTGCCTGGGGTCCGGGTAGCGCCAAGAACCCGCCCAAGGGATTCAAGTCCGAGAAGGTCGACGGTGCCGGCATGCCGGCCGTCACGGTGCGTTCGTGGGCTTCCACGACGACCGATCCGGCCAAGGCCCCGACCGTCGTCCTGCTCGACGGCCTGCGCGCCACGCAGGACGTCTCGGGCTGGGAGCGCGACTCCAACGTCGCCTTCCTGTCGGAGAAGGGCGTCAACGTCGTCATGCCCGTCGGCGGTACGGCCAGCTTCTACACGAACTGGGCGAACTCGTCGAAGCAGGGCAACGGCACCTACAAGCCCACCTGGGGCAACTTCCTGGCCACGAGCCTGCCGGCGTACATCAAGTCGCGCGGCTTCTCGAGCAACCTCTCGCTCGTCGGCATCTCGATGGGTGGCGGCGCCGCCCTCATCAACGCTGCCAACAACCCCGGCGTGTACAAGCGCGCCGCGGCTCTGTCGGGCTTCCTGAACACCTCGGCCCCGGGCATGCCCGTCGCCGTGGGTGTCGCGATGCTGGACGCGGGCGGCTACAACGTGCTCGACATGTGGGGCGGCCCGTTCGACGCCAACTGGGCGAAGAACGACCCGACCGTGCAGGCCGGCCGCATGAAGGGCCTGAAGCTGTGGATCACCGCCTCGACCGGTGAGCCCGGCAAGTACACCCCGAACCCGTCGCCCGCCGACATCGTCCAGGGTGTGCCGCTGGAGATCCTCGCCAAGTCGCAGTCGGAGGCCTTCAAGGCCGCCGCCGACAAGGCCGGCGTGTCCGCTCACTACGACTTCTCGTCGGTGGGCACCCACACCTGGGGCTACTGGAGCGACCAGGTCTGGCAGATGCAGCGCACCGGTTGGTTCAACTGACCCCGCGCTGACGCAGCGATCGTAAGGAAGGCCCCGGGCACTCGCCCGGGGCCTTCCCGCGTATCGGTACCCTCTTCATCGAACCCACAGCAGAAACCTGAGGCCACAGACGATGACCCTGCGCGCTCCCACGACCACCGACGCCGACGAGCCCATCGGCTTCCGGATCGACCCCGTGCTCGCCCGGAGCTGGCTCCTGGTGAACGCGGCGCAACCCGAGCGGTTCGACGATGCCGCCCGCTCGCGTGCGGACATCGTGGTGCTGGACATCGAGGACGCGGTCGCGCCCAAGGACAAGGCCGTCGCCCGGGCGAACGTGGTCGACTGGCTGGGGCGGGAGAACGACGGTGTGCCCCCGGGCGCCTGGGTGCGCGTGAACGGCTTCGGCACGCAGTGGTGGGCCGACGACTTGGAGGCGCTGCGCGATGCGAAGCACCTGGGTGGCGTGATGCTCGCGATGGTCGAGTCGATGGACCACGTGACCGAGACCGCGAAGCGGCTGCCGGACACGCTGATCGTCGCGCTGGTCGAGACGGCCCGGGGGCTGGAGCGGATCGGTGAGATCGCGTCCGCCAAGGGGACCTTCCGGCTCGCCTTCGGCATCGGCGACTTCCGCCGGGACACCGGCTTCGGCGGCGACCCGATGACCCTGGCGTACGCCCGGTCGCGGTTCACCATCGCCGCGAAGGCGGCGCACCTCCCCGGCGCCATCGACGGCCCGACGGTGGGCTCGAAGGGACTGTTGCTCAGCGAGGCCACGGCCGTCTCGGCCGAGTTCGGCATGACCGGCAAGATCTGCCTCACGCCGGATCAGTGCCACCCGGTGAACGAGGGGTTGAGCCCCTCGCCCGAGGACATCCGCTGGTCGCGGGAGTTCTTCGCGGAGTTCGACCGTGACGGCGGCGAGATCCGCAACGGCTCCGACCTGCCGCGCATCGCACGGGCCACGAAGATCCTCGACCTCGCCCGCGCCTACGGCATCGTGGTCTCGGACGGGATCGAGGGCGAGCACGCCCCGGCCCCGTCGGACACCTTCCACTACTGACCCCGACGGCGAAGCCCCCTCGCCGCCTCGCGGGCGGTAGGGGGCTTCGCCGCGTCGAGGGTCAGGCCTGGCGCAGGGCCTCGATGTCGAGCGTCAGGGTGATCTTGTCGCCGATGACCTTGCCGCCGGTCTCCAGCGGCATGTCGATGGTGATGCCGAAGTCCTGGCGGGTGATCACCGTCTTCGCCTCGAACGCGGCGACCTCGCCCTGGCCCATGCCGGGATTGGTCCCGAGGAACTCGAGGTCGAACTGCACGGGCTTGGTGACTCCGCGCAGCGTCAGCTCGCCGGACAGGACGTATTCCGAGCCCTTCGCCGCGACGCCGGTGGACACGAAGGTCGCCTTCGGGTGGTTCTCGGCGTCGAAGAAGTCGGCGGTGCGGATGTGGGCGTCGCGCTGCGCGTTGCGGGTGTTCACCGAGGTCACGTCGACGTCAGCGGTCAACGACGCGGTGCCGTCCTCGGCGACCGTGATCGTGCCGGAGAACTCGTCGAAGCGGCCCTTGACCTTGCTCACCATGAGGTGGCGCACGGAGAACTCGACGGACGAGTGGACGGGATCGACGACGTAGGTGCCGGCGGGGAGGGCGTTGCTCATGGGGTGCTCCTTCGATGGTTGAACTCTCAAGACTCACCCACCATAACCGGACCGCAGTCCGATGTATTCCGGATGCGGTGAACACGCCCTGAACATCCCCTGAAGACCGTTTCCTACCCGGCTCCGTGGAACACGGCCTCCACGTTGTTGCCATCCGGATCGCGGACGAAGGCGCCGTAGTAGCCGGGGTGGTACTCGGGCCACAGGCGCGGGGCGTGCAGCGATGGGGCGCCCAGCTCCAGCGCCGCCGCGTGGAAGGCGTCGACGGCGGCGGTGTCCGGCGCGCTGAACGCGATGTGCGCCTCCCGGTTCGACGTGCCCTCGGCGGCGCCCGAGATCCAGAACACCGGCTGCTCGGAGCCGTAGCCCACGGCCACGTCGAAGTCCATGACGCGGCGCGAACCGAGGACGGCCAGCACTCCGTCGTAGAACCGCTTGGCGGCGTCAAGGTCGGCGCAGTTGATCCCGAAGTGGTCGATCATGACGGCTCCTCGTCTCCGCCGGGCACGGGCCGCGCCCGGAACACCCCCAGGTCTATCAGCGAAGGCCGACAGGTTTCGCGAATCCGAGCCGATCGATCAGCCCAGCGCCGCCCGCGCCGCCTCACGTGCGGCCTGCGGGTCCGTCGCCGCCACCGCCGCCTCCGCCGCCCAGCGACACTGCTGCAGGGTGACGCCGCCGACCCGGGCGCCCACGGCCGCCGCAGCGCCCGCGGCGCAGGACAGCGAGGTCACGCCCAGACCCACCAAGACGCACGCGAGCAGCGGGTCGGCCGCGGCCTCGCCGCAGACGCCCACGGGCTTGCCCGCAGCCGAGCCGGCGCGGCCGGTCAGCTCGATCAGGCGGAGCACTGCGGGCTGCCACGGATCGGTGAGGGCCGCGAGCTCGGTGCTCATCCGGTCGGCCGCCATCGCGTACTGCGTGAGGTCGTTGGTCCCGATCGACACGAAGTCGACCTCGGCCAGCACGGCGTCGGCGCACAGGGCCACCGCGGGCACCTCGACCATCACCCCGGCGACCAGCCCGCGGGAACGGCACTGCGCGGCGAAGTCCCTCGCCTCGGCGGGGGTGGCGATCATCGGCGCCATCACCCAGGGCTGTGCCTGGGCGCCCTCCGCGGCGGCCGCGATCGCGTCCAACTGCCGCTCGAGTAGGCCGGGATCGCCCTCGGCGATGCGGATCCCGCGTACGCCGAGCGCCGGGTTCTCCTCCTCGCCGTGGTCGACGAACTTCAGCGGCTTGTCCGAGCCGGCGTCCAGCGTCCGGATCACGACCTTCCGCCCGGGGAAGGCGTCGATCACCTCGCGGTAGAGCGCCGCCTGGTCCTCGACGGAGGGCTCGTCGGCCCGGTCCAGGAAGGCGAGCTCCGTCCGGAACAGCCCCACGCCCTCGACCTGCCGCTCGGCGGCACCCCGCGCGGTGGCCCCGTCCTGCACGTTCGCGAGGATCGCGACGGCCGCACCGTCGGACGTGTGCCCGGGGCCTCGCCACCGGGCGACCTCCGCCGCCCGCCGGGCCGACTCGGCCACCAGGGCCCTCGCCTCGCCCTCGTCGGGGCCGACGGTGACGGTGCCCGCACCGCCGTCGAGCAGCACGGGGGTCCCGGCGTCGACGGTGCCGGCCTCCGCCAGGCCGACGATGCACGGGATGCCCAGCTGCCGGGCGATGATCGCGGTGTGGCTGGTGGGGCCGCCGAGCCGGGTGCCGATGCCCACGATCAGCGCGGGGTCGAGGCCCGCGGTGTCGGCGGGGGCCAGATCGTCGGCGAGCAGGATCGACGGTGCGTCCGGCACCGGCACACCGGGCTCCGGGCCGCCGAGCAGCTCGGCGACGACCCGGTCCCGCACGTCGCGCAGGTCGGTGACGCGCTCGGCCATCAGGCCGCCGATCTTGGTGAACATGTCCGCGAACTGCTCGGTCGCGGCGGCGACGGCGTTCGCGGCGGGCGTGCCGGCGCGGATCAGCTTCTCGGTGGTGCCGATCCAGGCCTTGTCCGAGGCCAGGCCCGCGTTCGCGCCGAGGACCTCCGCGGCCGCGCCCTGGGCCTGGGCGGCCCGCAGGCGCAGCCGGTCGGCCACGGCCTGTGCCGCGGAGGAGAAGCGGGCCGCTTCGGCGTCCCGGTTCTCCTCGGGCAGGTCGACGGGCGGCGGGACCTCGGGCCGGGCGCCGGGCCACATGACGGGGGCGTAGGCGACCCCGGGCACCACGGGGGTTCCGGTGAGGACGTGTGGCTCGGTCGTCTGCTGCGAACTCATGTGATCTAGATTACGAAATCCTCTTGACTTGTCAACACAAACAGGCGTAAAAACAGAAAAAACAAAAGGGAAACCACAGACTCCCACGAACTCGGAGGGGCGATGTACGCGGAAGAACGACAGCGCGCGATCAGTGAGCTGGTCGGTGGGCGCGGCCGGGCGTCGGTCATCGAGCTGGCGGAGCGCTTCGACGTCACGCCGGAGACGGTGCGCCGCGACCTGGACGCGCTCGAGCGGCTCGGCGGCGTCCGGCGCGTGCACGGCGGTGCCGTCGCCGCGGGCGTGCTGGCCGGCGCCGAATCGGGGCTGGGGGAGCGCGAGGGCACCAACGCCGAGGCGAAGCGGGCCATCGGCGTCGCCGTCCGGCGCTTCCTGCCCCCGGCGGGCGGCTCGGTCCTGTTCGACGCGGGCACCACCACGATCGCCGCGGCGCGCGAGGTGCCGACGAACCTGCACATCACCGCGATCACCAACTCGGTGCCCGTCGCCGCTGCGCTGTCCATCCGCGAGACGGTGGAACTCCGGCTGCTCGGCGGTCGCGTGCGCGGCCTCACCCAGGCCGCGGTCGGCGCTGGCACCGTCGCCGAGATCGCGGGCCTGCGCACCGACGTCGCGATCATCGGCGCCAACGGCCTCAGCGCCGAGCGGGGGCTCTCCACGCCCGACGCCGACGAGGCGGCGGTCAAGACCGCGATGGTCCGTGCTGCCGACATCGTGGTCCTCGTCGTCGACTCGACCAAGTTCGCCCGCGAGAGCCTCGTCGCCTTCGCCCCCCTCGACGCGATCGACGTCCTCGTCACCGATGCGCCGGTCCCCTCGGATCTCGCCACGGCGCTCGCCGAGCACGGCGTGGACGTGGAGGTGGCCCGATGATCGTCACCGTCACCGCGAACCCCAGCCTCGATCGGCTCGTGGCGCTCGGCGCGCCCCTGCAGCGGGGCGCCGTGCAGCGCGCCCAGGGGGCCGCCGCCGACCCGGGAGGCAAGGGCGTCAACGTCTCCCGCGTGGTCCACGCCGCGGGTGCGGGCACCGTCGCCGTGCTGCCCGCCGATCAGGGCGACCCCCTGCTCGTCGCCCTCGCCCGCCTCGACGTGCCCGCGATTCCGGTGCCCGTCGGCCACGAGGTCCGCAGCAACATCACCGTGACCGAGCCCGACGGCACCACCACCAAGCTCAACGCACCCGGACCGCACTTGGCGCCGGAAACGGTGCGGGCCCTGGAGGACGCCGTCGTCGCGGCGGCCGACGGTGCCGCCTGGCTCGCGCTCTGCGGTTCGCTCCCACCCGGCCTGCCCGACGACTGGTACGCGCGGCTCGCGGCGCGCCTCGGCGCGGGGCCCGGCAGTCCGCGGATCGCCGTCGACACCTCGGGGGCGGCGCTCGCCGCGTCCGCGGTGCACGGTGTCGCGCTGCTCAAACCCAACGCCGAGGAGCTCGCCGAGCTCGTGGGGCGCGATCCCGCCGCGGGCGCCGAGTTCGAATCACGCGCCGCTGCAGGCGATCCCGGTCCCGTTCTGGACGCCGCGCGGGAGCTGAACGGCGCCACCGGGGCGGCCGTCCTCGCCACCCTCGGCGGCGCGGGCGCGCTGCTCGTGACCGCCGACGGTGCCTGGGCCGCCACGCCCCCGCCGATCACGGTGCGCAGCACCGTCGGGGCGGGCGACAGTTCCCTCGCCGGATACCTCATCGCGCACGAGCGCGGCGCCCAGCCGCCCGAGTGCCTCTCCCTCGCGGTCGCTTACGGCGCCGCGGCCGCCGCACTGCCGGGCACTCAGGCGCCCCGACCGGAGGAGCTCGCCGTCGCCGACGTGCGGGTCACGGCCCTCTGACTCCCTCCCGACGATCCATCTGCAGAACCGGAGAACACCCATGACCGAATCGATCATCGCGACTGACCTGGTCGCGCTCGACGTGTCGGCCGGCGCCGACAAGACCGAGGTGATCGGCTACCTCGCCGGGCGCATCACCGCCGCCGGCCGGTCCACATCCGTGGACGGCCTCGTCGAAGCGGCGCTGGCGCGAGAGGCGCAGTCCGCCACCGGCCTTCCCGGCGGGATCGCCATCCCGCACTGCCGCTCCGCGGCCGTCACCGCGGCGAGCCTCGGCTTCGCGCGGCTCGACCCGAAGGTCGACTTCGGTGCCCCGGACGGCCCGGCCGATCTGGTCTTCCTCATCGCCGCACCGGAATCCGGCGGCTCCCAGCACATGAAGCTGCTGAGCGCACTGGCCCGCGCGCTCGTGCGCCCCGAGTTCACCGCGTCGCTCCGCGCCGCCGCGACCCCGGAGGAGGTGGTCGCGCTCGTCGAGGAGGTGATCGCGCCGACGCCGGCCGCGACCGCCGCCCCCGCGGCTGCCGCGACCGCCGCCCCCGCGGCTTCCGCGGCTGCCGCGGCAGCGCCCGCACCGGCGAAGGCACCGTCGGGTAAGCCCAGCCTGGTGGCGATCACGGCCTGCCCCACGGGAATCGCGCACACCTACATGGCGGCCGATGCGCTCAAGCTGGCGGCGGAGCGCGCGGGCGTCGAGCTCACCGTCGAGACCCAGGGCTCGTCCGGATCGACGCCGCTCTCGGCGGAGACCATCGCGGAAGCGGGGGCCGTCATCTTCGCCACCGACGTGGGGGTCAAGGGCCGGGACCGGTTCGCGGGCAAGCCCGTCGTCGCCTCCGGCGTCAAGCGCGGCATCAACGAGCCCGACGCGATGATCGCCGAGGCGGTCGCGGCCGCAACCGATCCGAACGCCGCGCGGGTCGACGGTGCCGCCGCCGCGAGCACCGAATCCGCCGCGTCGAAGGTCGGCATCGGCGGCCGGCTCAAGCAGGCCCTGCTCACGGGCGTCAGCTACATGATCCCGTTCGTCGCCGCCGGCGGCCTGTTGATCGCGCTCGGCTTCCTGCTGGCGGGCTACGAGATCGGCAGCAAGCACGGCGACAGCGGCATGACCAATGCGCAGTACATCGCTCTGCACGACTCGCTCTGGAATCTGCCGGACGGTGGACTCCTCACGTACATTGGCGCGGTCAGCAATGCGACCGGCGCCGCCGCGATGAATCTCATGGTCGCGGTGCTGGCCGGCTACATCGCCTACGCCATCGCCGATCGTCCGGGCCTGGCACCGGGATTCGTGGCGGGCGTGCTCGCGGTCACCGTCAACGCAGGCTTCATCGGCGGCGTGGTCGGCGGCCTGCTCGCGGGTGTCGTCGCGCTGTGGATCGGCAAGCTACCCCTGCCGCAGTGGGCGCGCGGCCTCATGCCGGTGGTGATCATCCCGCTGTTCGCCACCCTCATCACGGGCGGGCTGATGTACATGATCCTCGCCGGCCCGCTGCGCTGGGTGAACGAGGAGATGACGAGCGCCCTCAACAGCATGAGCGGCAGCTCCAAGATCGCCCTCGGCGTGGTGCTCGGCCTGATGATGTGCTTCGACCTGGGCGGCCCGGTCAACAAGGCGGCCTACGCATTCGGCGTGGCGGGCATCGGCCTGGCCGATGCCGGTCCGGCCCAGTGGGAGATGATGGCCGCCGTGATGGCGGCGGGCATGGTGCCCCCGCTGGCGCTCGCGCTGGCCTCGACGGTGCTGCGCCCGAAGCTGTTCACCGAGCCCGAGCGGGAGAACGGCAAGGCGGCTTGGTTCCTCGGCGCTTCGTTCATCTCCGAGGGCGCCATCCCGTTCGCGGCGGCGGACCCGCTGCGGGTGATCCCGTCGATGATGCTCGGCGGCGCGGTCACCGGCGGACTGTCGATGGCGCTCGGCGCGCAGCTGCGTGCGCCGCACGGGGGCGTCTTCGTCCTGTTCGCGATGAACGGCACGTGGTGGAAGTTCCTCATCGCGCTCGCCGTCGGCGTGGTCGTCAGTGCGGTGACCGTCGTCGCCGCCAAGTCCCTCGCCGGCCGCAACGCCGCTGCCGTCGAATCCGCTGAGCCCGCGGCCGTCGCCGCGTAATACTGGACCCGAGCGCTCCACGGCCGACCGGCCGCGCCGAGCAGAACACCACCCCACGAGGAGAGACATGCCCAGCACCACCGTCACCGTCGGATCGGCCGTCGGCCTGCACGCCCGCCCCGCCGCCGTGATCGCCAATGCCGTCAACGAGTCGGGCCACGAGGTCACCCTCGCGGTCGCCGGCGGCGAGCCGGTGGACGCCGGCTCGGCGCTGATGATCATGACCCTGGGCGCCGAGCAGGGCGTGGAGGTCACCGTCGAATCCGCAGATCAGGGCACCGTCGATGCGATCGCCGCGCTCGTCGCGCAGGACCTGGACGCCTGAGCGGACCCGCGTACGCAGGAGGGGCGGCCGGATCGATCCGGCCGCCCCTCGCCGCGTCAGGCGGGGACTCCCGGCGCCCGGAACCGCGAGCGGTAGGCGCTGGGTGAGAGCCCCGTGCGGCGCTTGACCAGGGCGCGCAGGTTCGCGGCCGTCCCGAGCCCCGACCGGTGCGCGACGTCCTCCATGGTGGCCGGCGTGCCCTCGAGCAGGCGCAGCGCCGACGCGACCCGGGCGGACGTCAACCAGGCGAGCGGCGTCGTGCCGAGCTCGTCGCGGAACCGCCGGTGCAGGGTTGCGGGGCTGACGTTCGCGTGCCGCGCGAGGTCGGCCACCCCGAGTGGGCGGTCGAGCCGCTCCTGCGCCCAGTCCAGGGTCGCCGACAGCGGGACGCGTCGGGGCGCGGGCACCGCGCGCTCGATGAACTGCCGCTGCCCGCCGTCGCGGAAGCCCGCGAAGACCAGCCGCCGACTCACGTGGTTGGCGATCTCGGCGCCGTGATCGGTCCGGACGATGTGCAGCGCGAGGTCCAGCGCCGCCGCGCTGCCCGCGGAGGTGAGTACGTCACCGTCGTCGACGTACAGCTCGCCCGGCCGGACGTCGACGTCCGGGTGCAACTCCCGGAACAGCTCGGCGACCTGCCAGTGCACCGCGGCGGGGCGCCCGGCCAGCAGGCCCGCCTCGGCCAGCGTGAACGCGCCGGTGCACAGCCCGACGAGCCGCGCGCCGCGGGCGTGCGCGTGCCGGAGCGCCGCCACGACGTCCGCACGACTCGGGGTCTGCGGGTCCGGCCGGTTGGGCACGACGATCGTGTCGGCCTGGTCGAGCGCGGAGAGATCCGCGGCACCGGTGAGGGTGAACAACCCGTCGCGCACCCGGACCGCGGACTGCGCGGCCACCACCCGGGTCCGGTAGAGCTCGAAGCCCAGCTGAGCGGCTCGCCGGGTGCCGAAGACCTCGCATGCGCACGCGAACTCAAAGGGATTGGAGCCCTCGTCGACGAGGATCGCCACCGAGCGCGGCTGCGAGGATTCTTGCGACATGTGCTATTCCTAGCACTTCTGCGACGTGTCTCCCCCGCGCACACTGGGGCGCGTGGACAAGCACAACGTCTTCCGGGAAGCGGAAGAGCTGCAGGAGTACTGGAACCAGCGGATCCTCGGGCGCGCGAACGGGAACCTGTTCAAGGTGGCCAAGGGCATCGGCGAGGTCGACTGGCACGCGCACGACGACCAGGACGAGACCTTCCTGCTGCTCAACGGCGAGCTGACCGTCCGGCTGCGGGATCGCGATGTCGTGCTGGAGCCGGGAGACCTCTTCACGGTGCCCGCGGGCGTCGAGCACGCGCCGGTGGCGCCGACGGAGGCGCACTTCCTCATCGTCGGGCCGGCGGTCACCTCGAACGCGGCCGGCGGCAAGCCGGCGTGGAGCCACTGATGGGGCCCGCGGAGGAGGGTTCCGTCGACCTGCCCGTCCTCGACTACCTGCGGCACATGATCGACGGGACGCTGCGTCCGGAGTATCGCACGCACATGCGGTACCCGACCGCGATCTCCCGGACGCTGGGCTTCAGGCTCATCGTGATCGGCGAGGCGGAGGCCGTCCTCGCGGTCGACGCCCGCGTCGACCGGGTCGGGAACCAGCAGGGCACCGTGCACGGCGGCTTCCTGACGGAGCTCGCCGACGCGGCGATCGGCACGGCGTGCTCCACGCTGATGGGCCCGGGCGAGAGCTTCACCAGCATCGGGCTCGCCGCGACCTTCCTGCGGCCGAGCTGGGACGGCGGTCTCACCGCTACAGCCCGCGCGACGCACGTCGGGCGCACCGTGTCGCACTGGTCCTGCGTCATCACGCGCGACACCGACGGCAAGGATGTCATGACCGCTACCAGCACCGTCATGACGCTACGGGGCGAGCAGGCGGCGGGGCGCTGACCGCGTCCGGGCTAGTTCACCGGAGCGATGCAGTAGCTCACGCGCTGCGGTGCGGCGTAGTTGAGCGCCGTCGAGCCCCGGCAGGTCAGCGGGGCGCCGCCCGCGCGCTCGGTCACGCGGATCACGTTCGACGGTCCGCTGCCCAGCGCGGTCGGGCAGGTGACGGGCCGGATGTCCGTGGTCGCGGCAGCGTCGGGCTTGACCTGATAGCAACTGCCCAGCGTGAGCCGCGGGACTACGCACAGCGTCGCGCCCGCGGATTCGACGCGGGCGTAGCTCGGCACGCTGCAGGCGGTCTTCGCGGCGAGCTTCTCCGCGACGGCGAAGCTGAAGCCGTCACCGTCGCAGCCCGTGCGCACGGCGTTCCCGCCGGACACCGTCACGCAGTCCCCGACCTCGACCGCGCTGACCGGCGCGACCTCGGGGCTCGCGGGCTTGACGCCCAGGAGCAGGACCGCGGCGCCCATCACGGCCACCGCGATGATTCCGGAGTAGACGACCGAACTGGCCACCTTCCAGGTCGTCGTCGGCCGCACCTCGTCGAATCGTCGGCCCATCGTCGTCGCGGCGAGGCGACGACGGAGCGCGGCGAGACGGGGCTGCGCGTGGTCGAGGAAATGCGTGGCCATAGTCTCAATCTTAACTTGAGACTCATGAGTTAACACAAGTCTCAGTTTTCACACGGCGAGTCGGCGCGGCTGGGCACGCGGTCCGCCCGCTCTCACTAGGCTTTCCTGCATGTCACAGGACGCACCCGTCATCGCCGTGGGGCCGAAGGCCGACCCCGACTTCGACGCCGCGATCACCGCGGGCGGCGGCGTCCCCGGCCCGCTGTCGCGCGCGTCCGGCCTCGTCTGGACCGATTCCCGCGCGCCGCTACCCGACCTCCCCTCGGGGGTGCGCTGGGTGCAACTCCCCTTCGCCGGCATCGAGGGCTTCCTCGGCAGCGGCGCCCTCGCCCGCCACCCGGAGGTCGTCTTCACCTCCGCGGCCGGCGCGTACGCCGCCACCGTCGCCGAGCAGGCCCTGGCGCTGCTCCTCGCCGGGGTCCGTGGGCTCTGGCGTCGGGAGGACTCGTGGGACGCCGCGGCGGCTGCCGCACGGACGGGCCGCCTCGGCGGTTCGACGGTGGCCGTGGTCGGCGCGGGCGGCATCGGTCGCGACCTCATCCCCGCGCTGCGCGCGCTGGGCGTCAAGGTCGTCGCGGTCAACCGCTCGGGCCGGCCCGTCGACGATGCCGTGGTCGTCCCCGCGGACCGGATCGACGAGGTGTGGCCCACCGTCGATCACGTCGTGGTGGCGGCACCGTCGACCCCGCAGACCCGCGCCCTGGTGAACGCCGAGGTCCTCGCGCAGCTGAAGCCGCACTCCTGGATCGTCAACGTCGCGCGCGGGTCGCTGATCGACACCGACGCCCTGGTCGCCGCGCTGCGCGGGGGCCGGATCGGCGGGGTCGGCCTCGACGTGACCGATCCCGAGCCGCTCCCGGACGGGCACCCCCTGTGGTCGATCCCGAACGCGATCATCACCCCGCACGTCGCGAACCCGCCGCAGCACCTGCGTCCGGCGCTGCTCGAGCGCGTCGAGGTGAACGTGCGCCGGTTCGCGAACGGGATGGCGCCGCTCGCCGTGATCGATCGGGACCGGGGCTACTGATGGCCGGGGCCGCGCGCGGAGCTCCATCGCGGTCGCCCGACGACGTCGACCTCATCGTGCGGGGCATCGTCGGATTGGCCAAGCGGATCCGTGCGGACGCCAGGTTCGTCGGCGCGGAGGTCTCCTACGTCGACTTCACCCTGCTGTTCGTGTTGCACGAGTCGCCGGGCATTCGCGCCGTCGACCTCGCGGAGGCCGTGTCGATCGACAAGTCCACCGCCAGCCGTCAGCTCGCGGGCCTGGAACGACGGGGGCTCATCCGCCGCGACGCCGATCCGGCGAATCCCAGGTCGCGGCAGCTGCGCCTCACCGAGCGCGCCGAGCGCGTGCTGGCCGACACCGACCGCGAGTGGCGGCGCCGGATCGCCGCCCGGACCGCCGACTGGTCGGCGGACGAATTGCGCACATTTGCGACACTCATCGATCGCTACATGAGCGTCGATCTGCCGGAAGACACCCGCCCCGACCAGGTGGTTAATATCACTAAGGATCCTACTTTCGAGTAAGTTTGGGTGTGTTATGGTCAGCCCACTGTTCTGAGCATCAGGCGGGCCACGTCTTCTCCGATGCCTGGTGATCCCAGGCGCCTCACGGGATCCGCCCCCGTTCACACCGCGGCGGGGGTGCACGCGCGTGTGTCCTCGCCCTTGTTGCCGGAGCTCCGGGCCGCATCCGCGTGCCCCGGTAGGGACGACAGGAACGAATCAATGAACGTCGGTGAACCGACCATGTCCCCGTTCGGGGGACAGCAGTGGGAGTGCTGCGCATGATCATCGGAGCTTTGAAAGAGGCACGGCCGGGCGAGACCCGCGTCGCCGCCACCCCCGCCACCGTCGCCCAGCTGATCAAGCTCGGTTACGAGGTCGTCGTGGACTCGGGCGCCGGTGCGGCGTCCTCGTTCTCGGACGAGGCCTATGTCGAGGCGGGTGCGTCGATCGGTGATGCACGCACGGCGGACATCGTGCTGGGCGTCAACGCCCCGTCGGCCGCGCAGCTCGACGGTATCCGCCCCGGCGCGACCGTCGCGGGCCTCCTGGCACCCGCCCAGAACCCCGAGCTGCTCGAGGACCTGCGTCGCCGTGAGCTGACCGCGCTGGCCATGGAGTCGGTGCCGCGCATCTCGCGCGCGCAGTCGATGGACGTCCTGTCGTCGATGGCGAACATCGCCGGCTATCGCGCCGTCGTCGAGGCGGCGCACGTCTTCGGCCGGTTCTTCACGGGTCAGGTCACGGCCGCGGGCAAGGTCCCGCCGGCCAAGGTGCTCGTGGTGGGTGCCGGCGTCGCCGGCCTCGCCGCGATCGGTGCCGCCGGCTCGCTCGGCGCGATCGTCCGCGCCACCGACCCGCGCCCCGAGGTGGCCGATCAGGTCGCCTCGCTGGGCGGCGAGTACCTCTCCGTGGCCAACGAGAAGGCCGAGGTCTCGGCCACCGGGTACGCCAAGGAGATGGACGACGACTACAAGGCACGCGAGGCGCAGCTGTACGCCGAGCAGTGCAAGGACGTCGACATCATCATCACCACCGCGCTGATCCCCGGGCGCCCCGCGCCGCGGATCATCACGGAGGAGATGGTCGCCTCGATGAAGCCGGGCAGCGTCATCGTCGACATGGCAGCCTCGAACGGCGGCAACGTCGCGGGTGCGGTCAAGGACGAGGCGATCGTGACGCCCAACGGCGTCACCATCATCGGGTACACGGACCTCGCGGGTCGCCTACCCGCGCAGGCCTCGCAGCTGTACGGCACGAACCTCGTCAACCTGCTCAAGCTGGTGACGCCCGAGAAGGACGGGCAGCTCGTGCTCGACTTCGAGGACCCGGTCCAGCGGTCGATCACCGTGACCCGCGCGGGCGAGCTGCTGTTCCCGCCGCCGCCGGTGCAGGTCTCGGCCGCGCCGAAGGCGGAAGCCGCTGCCGCGGTGGAGCCGAAGCCCGTCAAGGAGCCGATGTCGGCGTCCAAGAAGGTCTCGCTCACCCTGATCGGCGTGGTGCTCTTCGGCCTGCTGATCAGCTTCGCGCCCAACCCGTTGCCGCAGCACTTCACCGTGCTCATGCTGGCGATCGTCATCGGCTACTACGTCATCGGCAACGTG
Organism: Tsukamurella sp. NPDC003166; assembly: GCF_040611135.1. NCBI lineage: Bacteria > Bacillati > Actinomycetota > Actinomycetes > Mycobacteriales > Tsukamurellaceae > Tsukamurella > Tsukamurella sp. NPDC003166. Next base: position 169,632 of record NZ_JBEXNL010000007.1, on the reverse strand, counting down.
GCGCACGCGCTGCACACGCCGCTGATGTCGGTGACGAACGCCATCTCCGGCGTCGTCGTGGTCGGTGCGCTGCTGCAGATCGCCAGCGACAACACGACGGTGCTCGTGCTGTCGACGATCGCGATCCTGGTCGCCTCGATCAACATCTTCGGTGGATTCGCGGTCACGCGCCGCATGCTCGCCATGTTCAGCAAGGGGGCGTGATCCATGACCATCACCGCAATCGCCACCGCGGCGTACATCGTCGCGTCGCTTCTGTTCATCCTCTCGCTGGCCGGGCTGTCCAAGCACGAGTCCTCCAAGAGCGGCCTGACCTACGGCATCACCGGCATGGGCATCGCGCTCGTCGCGACCATCGCGCTGGTGCTCAAGAAGGTCTTCGATCTCGACAGCCTTGACCTGAAGTGGCTGCCGGTCGTGCTCATGGCCGGTGCCATCGTCATCGGCGCCCTGATCGGATTCTGGCGCGCGCGCATCGTCGAGATGACGGGCATGCCGGAGCTGATCGCCCTGCTCCACTCCTTCGTCGGCCTCGCCGCCGTGCTCATCGGTTGGAACGGTGCCCTCGAGGGCTTCGACACCACGGGTGTGAACGCCGGTGACATCCGGTCGCTGACCAACATCCACGAGGCCGAGATCGCGATCGGCATCTTCATCGGTGCGGTCACCCTGACCGGGTCGATCGTCGCCAACCGGAAGCTGTCCGGAAAGATGAAGTCGGCGCCGCTGATGCTGCCGGGCAAGAACTTCATCAACGTCGGCTCGCTGGTGCTGTTCGTCGTTCTGACCGCGGTGTACGTCGCTCGCGACACGCACCACGACACCGCCTCGCTGATCCTGCTCGGGGTCATCACCGCGCTCGCCCTGTTCCTGGGCTGGCACCTGGTCGCCTCGATCGGCGGCGGCGACATGCCCGTCGTCATCTCGATGCTCAACAGCTACTCCGGCTGGGCCGCGGCGGCGTCGGGCTTCCTGCTGAGCAACGACCTGCTCATCGTCACCGGCGCGCTCGTCGGCTCCTCGGGTGCGTACCTGAGCTACATCATGTGCAAGGCGATGAACCGGTCGTTCATCTCCGTCATCGCGGGTGGCTTCGGCATCGAGGCCGGCCCGGCGGACGACAAGGACTACGGCGAGCACCGCGAGGTCAACGCCGAGCAGGTCGCCGAGCTCCTCACCGGCGCCAAGTCCGTGGTCATCACCCCGGGCTACGGCATGGCCGTGGCGCAGGCGCAGTACGGCGTGGCCGAGCTCACCAGCGAGCTGCGCAAGAAGGGCGTCGACGTCCGGTTCGGCATCCACCCCGTCGCCGGCCGCCTGCCCGGGCACATGAACGTGCTCCTCGCCGAGGCGAAGGTCCCGTACGACATCGTGCTCGAGATGGACGAGATCAACGACGACCTCGCGGACACCGACGTGGTGCTGGTGATCGGTGCCAACGACACGGTCAACCCGGCCGCGTCCGAGGACCCGAGCAGCCCCATCGCGGGCATGCCCGTGCTCACCGTGTGGGAGGCCGAGAACGTGATCGTCTTCAAGCGGTCCATGGCCGCCGGTTACGCCGGCGTCCAGAACCCGCTGTTCTTCCGCGACAACTCGGCGATGCTCTTCGGTGACGCCAAGGACCGCGTGCAGGACATCCTCTCCGCCATGCGCTGATCCCACAGCACTCGGGCCCGGCACCGTCGTCTCGACGGTGCCGGGCCCTTCTGCATCCCACCCCCGAATTGAACACTGTTACCAACGGTGAAACCGCAGGTCGCCCCGTGCATGAACAGTGTTCAATCGGCTTCTGGGTCAGGCCCAGGCCTGTTCGATGGCGGTACCGCCGTCGGTGAAGGGCAGGTCCTTCCCGACGGTGTCCGGCCGGTCCAGTACGGAGGCCGCGACCAGCGCGACGTTCGCGCGCGACGTGCCGGGGTTGTCCGCGGACCGCGTCGCGTCCGGATCGACGCGGCCGGTCGGCTCGTCGAGGGTGAGGCGGCCCGGCATGAGCACGGTCCAGTCCAGGTCGGAGGCGCGCAGCGCGACATCGGCGGCGGCCTTAGCTTCCGCGTAGGGGAAGAACGGATCGGACTCCGGGACGCCGTGATCGGGCGCGGCCCCGAGGTAGGAGACCATGACGTAGCGCTTCACCCCGGCCTGCTCGGCCGCCTGGATCGAGCGGATCGCGGCGTCGCGGTCGACGGCGTAGGTGCGCTCCGGATTCCCCCCGCCGGCGCCCGCGGAGAAGACGACCGCGTCCGACCCGGCGAGGGCGGCAGCGATCTCCTCGCGAGAGGCGTTCTCGACATCGAGGACCCGCGGTCTCGCTCCCGTTGCGGCGACCTCCTCCGACTGCCCGGGGTCGCGGATCCAGGAGGTGACCACGTCGCCCCGGGAGCTGAGGATCCGCGCCAGAATCAGCGCGATCTTGCCGTGTCCACCGATGATCGTGACTGCTGCCATGCGTTCCAACGTACGCGCTTCGTCGTGTGGTCGATCTTGCCCGCTGCACGGGAGGAATCCGCCACACAGCTCAGCCCCCGAGCGGCATCGTCGTGAGGCGCAGCGCGAGGACCAGCAGGAGTACACCGATCCCGAGGTTGATCGCGCGCCACACGCCCGGCCGGCCCAGCACTCCCGCCATCCGTCGGGCACCGAACCCCAGCAGGCAGAACCACAGGACACTGGCGACGCAGGCTCCGAGTGCGAACCACCAGCGATCACCGGCGTACCGCGTGGAAGCCGACCCGAGGAGCAGCACGGTGTCGAGATAGACGTGCGGATTGAGCCAGGTCAATGCCAGCACGCCCGCGACGATCGGCAGGACCGACGCCCCGCCGTCACCGCCCGCGACCAAGCCGGCCGAGGTCCGGGCCGACCACAGCGAGCGAAGTCCGTACCCGACGAGCACCACGACACCGGCCCACTTGACCGTCTCGAGCAGCACCGGCCGCCCGGACACGGCCGCCCCGAGCCCGGCGACTCCCGCGACGATGAGGACGACGTCCGACGCGATGCACACCGCGACAACCGCCGCGAGCCCGCGACCCCGCACGCCCACCTGCAGGACGTAGGCGTTCTGCGCGCCGATGGCGACGATGAGCGAGAGGCCGAGGCCCATGCCGGCGAGGAGTGCGGAGGTCATGTCCACGACGCTAGGGCTCGAGCGACATAAGTACGAATGCGATGAGGCGATGACCCATTAGAATCACTTCATGCTGAGCGGGCATCATCTCGAGACCCTCGTCGCTGTGGTGGAGGAGGAGAGCTTCGGTGCCGCGGCGGCGCGGCTACGGATCACGCAGTCGGCGGTCAGCCAGCGGATCCGGGCCCTCGAGCAGCAGGTCGGGCATGTCGTCGTCACCCGAGAGGGACCGTGCCGCCCCACGGCGCAGGGTGAGGTGCTGCTCGGGCTCGCCCGCGGCGTCGCCTCCCTCGAGGCCGACGCGCTGGGCCGCTTGGCGGGCGGCGCACCGTCGACCGTGCTGGACATCGGGGTCAATGCGGATTCCCTGGCCACCTGGTTCCGCGACGTGATCGCCGCGATCGCGGCGCAGCCCGACGGTCCGCTGTTGCGGCTCGTCGTGGACGACGAACACCACACCGCCGACGTGTTGCGCGCGGGTTCGGTGCTGGGTGCGATCACCACCGACCCGGAGCCGGTGCAGGGCTGTTCGGCGGAGTTCCTGGGCACCATGCGCTACCTGCCGGTGTGCGCGCCGGCGTATGCGGAGCGGTGGCGTGTCCGTGGCCGCTGGCGCTGGCGCGAGATGCCGATCGTCCAGTACGACCTGCGTAAGGACGAGCTGCAGACCCGGGTGCTGCACCGTCGCGGGATCGAGGACGGGCCTCCGATGCACCGGATCCCGTCGTCGGAGGGCTTCGCGCACGCGGTCCGGGCCGGGCTCGGCTGGGGCAGCCTCCCGGAGGCGGACATCGGCGACGCGATCGACCGCGGCGCGTTGCTCCGCCTCACGGATGACACCGTCGACGTGAAGCTGTACTGGCAGTCCTGGCGGTTGCACACCCGCGCTGTCGAGCTGCTCACCGATGCCATCCACGCCGCGGCGGCGATCCACCTGCGCTGATCGCCGACCGACTCCGATCCGCCGCGGACCGGGGTACTTTCGGGACATGTCGGATCCCGCGCCGCACCCCCTCCGCACCCTCCACGAGGGCCTGAGCGACCTCGACCGCCGCCTGTTCGACGCCGTCGCCGATTCGCCGAGTCCCCTTCTGGACCTCACGATGCGACCGCTCTCCGCGGCGGCGGATCACTCCAAGCTGTGGCTGGTCATCGCGGCCGGGCTCGGCGGCTTCGGGGGCCTGTCGTCGCGGCGCGGCGCCGTCCGTGGAGTGGTCTCCCTCGCGGTCACGAGCCTGATCGTCAATCAGGGGCTCAAGCGGATCTACCCCCGTCGCCGTCCGGTGTTCGACGGTGTGCCGCTCCGTCGCGCCCGGCGCCAGCCCACTTCCACCTCGTTCCCGTCCGGGCACTCGGCGGCCGCGGCGGCGTTCGCGATCGGCGTAGGGCTCGAGAACCGTACCGCCGGATATGCACTGGCCGGCCTGGCGGGCGCGGTCGGGCTGTCCCGGGTCGCCACCGGCGCGCACTATCCGGGCGACGTCCTGGCGGGGTTCGCGGTGGGTGCGGGCGTCGCGATCGCGGGCGCCCGGCTCGTGCCGCCCGTGGACGACAGCCGCACGATGACGCCGGAACCCACCGTCGAGCACCTCGAGACCGATCGCGACGGTGCGGGCTTGATCGTGGTGCTCAACCCCGCATCGGGCGATGGCACCGGCACTCGCGTGGCGGAGGAGATCCGCTCGGCGCTGCCCCTGGCCGAGATCATCGAGCTCGCCGAGGATTCCGACATCGAGGCGGTCGCCGCGGACGCAGCGGAGCGGGCGGAATTCCTCGGCGTGGCGGGCGGCGACGGCACCGTGGCCACGCTGGCCGCGCACGCTGTGGCCACCGGCAAGCCGCTCGCGGTCTTCCCTGCGGGCACCTTCAATCACTTCGCGTTGGACATAGGTTCGGAAACCGTTGCCGCCGTCGTCGATTCGATCCGCAGCGGCCGGATCGCCAAGGTCGACGTGGTGTGGCTCAACGACGAGAAGCTGCTGCTCAACACCGCGAGCATCGGCGCGTACCCGGACTTCGTCGAGGCGCGCACGCGCTATCAGAAGCGCCGCATCGGCCGCGCCACGGCCACCGTCCGCGCGATGCGCCACGTGCTGCGGCACTCGTCGCCCGTGACGGTGCGGATCGAGGGCCGCCCGGCCACCGTCTCCTTCTTCTTCCTCGGCAATTCCATGTACGGCGCACCGAGTTTCGTGCCCGGCCGGCGCTCCCGCCTCGACGACGGCGTGCTCGATGTGCGGTATCTCGAGGACGGGCACCGGTACGCCTGGTCGCGGCTGCTGTTGTCGTGGATCAGCGGCCGGATCCGCAACTCGAAGGTCTACCGCGAGCTGCAGGCGCCGGTGGTCACCATCGACGCCGACGAGCCCTTCCGTGTGGCACACGACGGCGAGGCGGGGGATCTGCACACCCGTGCGACCTTCCGGGTCGCCTACCGCGAACTGCGCGTGTTCGGAACGAGTCTCACCCGCTAGGCCGTACCCAGCAGCGTCATGTCGTTGGCCTCGATGTCGGCGGCGATCAGTGTGCCCGTGCCGCTTCCGGTTCCGGTGCCATCGGCGCGGGTGTGCACGGAGTTGACCACGCCGACGGCGGTGAAGGTCCCGTCGGGCCACTTGGCGTAGACCGGCCCGCCGGAGTCGCCTTCGACGGCGGGGATCCCGGCCCACGTGACGCGGGTGCCCGACACGTCGTCGAGAACCCCGCAGTGCCGGCCCGTCCGGGCTCCGACGATGCAGATCTCGGGCCGTTCCGTGCGCAGGCGATCCGGGGTGCTGAACCCGGTCACCGGTCCGATCGCCGGCGCGACCGGCGCGACATCGCGGCCCGCCACCTGGATGATCGCGATGTCCTGCCCGCGCGCGCTGCGGGTCGCCTTGATGTACTCGCCGAAGGGGACGCTGCTGTCCGCGGAGGTCAGGTAGCGCGCCACGGGGTTGCGGTCCGGCCGCACCTGCCGCGCGGCCTCGGCGCAGTGTCCGGCGGTGAACGCCACGATCTGCCCGTTCGGGTAGCGGGCGAGGAAGCCGAGCGTGCAGATGCTGGAGTACACGCCGAACGGGTCGGCGTAGGTGGCGATGCCCGCTCCGGTGGTGGGCCGCGTCGCGACCGCGGCCGGGAGGCCCGGCGCGACCACGTTGTAGGGGGCCACGCTCGGCGTCGTGACCACCGCAACCGGGGTCGACGGTGCCTCCGGCGCCGGGCGCGGATCCTCGGGCAGCACGGCGCAGGCGGAGGCGAGCACGAGGACGGACGCCGCACAGGAGACGAGGCGGAGGGGGATCATCGGCGCGGCCGACCGTCAGGCGCGCGAGCGGATGGCTTCGGCGACTGCGGTGATGGCCAACGCGCGCACCAGGTCCACCTTCGCCTCCACCGCGCCGGTGGCCGCGGAGATGAAGGCGTCTCCGTCGAATCGGGTGTGCGGCGGGTCGATCGCGCGGGCGAGGCCGTCGTGCGCGCCCTGCGCGAGGATCAGGCACTCGACCTTACTGAGCCGGGCGTTGGTGATCACCACGCCGATGGTGGTGTTCTCGCGGTTCCCGCCGCGTTCGAAGGGCTCGTAGCCGAAGTCCGCGGTGGTGGTCGACTCGCCGGTGAGGATGTCGCCGAAGGCGTTCACGGCGCACAGCGCGCCCACGATCACCGCGCCCGCGCGCACCTCGGCGTACGCGAGGCCCGCGTCGCGCATGCCCTCGACGCCGCGGGCCTTGCCCACGGTGGCACCGGTCCCGGCGCCGATCAGCCCCTGCAGGTCGGCATCGGCGGACGCGGAAGCGGCTGCGGCGTAACCGTCCTCGGCGGTGGGGCGCACAGTCGGGTCTCCGACCATGAGGTCGAACAGGCCCAGGGCGGGCACGATCGGGACCCGGCCGGCGACGGTCTCGACGCCGCGCCCCTCCTCCTCGAGGCGGCGCATCACCCCGTCGGCGCTGGCGAGCCCGAACGCGGAACCCCCGGTGAGTACGGCGGCGTGGATCTCCTCCACGGACCGCTCGGGGGCGAGCAGGTCGAACTCGCGGGAGGCGGGGGCGCCGCCGCGCACCTCCCCGGACCCGACGGTGCCGTCGGGGAAGGTCACGACCGTGCAGCCGGTGCGGGCCGCGGTGTCGGTGGTGTGGCCGACGCGGACGCCGGGGATGGTGACGATCGCACTGACGGGCATGCCCTCAGGCTAGTCTCCCGGGCCCTCCCACGGCGCCTCGTCCGCGGTCGGGAGGTCACCGGGCAGCAGGTCCCGTCGGAACCCCCGCCAGGTGGGTTGCCGCAGGTGGCCGCCGCGCCGCAGCGACGAGTAGCGGACGTCGCCGATCACCTTCGGCAGCACCCACACCGCATCACGGACCTCCGGATCGTCGATCGGGGCCGTGAACGGCGAGCGGCGCATCCGCAGCGGCTCCAGCTCCTCTCGCAGGGCCGCGAGGTCGCGGTCCGAGAAGCCTGATCCCACCGACCCCAGGTACACCAGCCCGGTCTCGGCGGGGAGGCCGACGAGCACCGAGCCGATCCCGTTCGCCCGCGAGCCCTTCCCGGGTTTCCAGCCGCCGATCGCGACCTGCAGGTCGCGCCAGTTCTTGTGCTTGAGCCAGGCCCGCACGCGCTGCCCGGGCAGGTACGGGGAGTCGCGGCGCTTCGCAATGATCCCCTCCCAGCCGAGCTCCGCGCTCAGCGCGGCGGCCTGTGCGCCGTCGGCCGCGTCCACGAGTCCGGGCAGGCTCACCGAGGTGTCCGCTTCGAGCAGCGGCGCAAGGCCTTCCAGGACCTGTCGGCGCACCGCCCATGGGCGTGTGGTGAGGTCGACGCCGTTCAGCGCGAGCACGTCGAACAGGAACAGTCGCACGGCGCCGGCCCTGGTGTCGCCGCCCGCCATCAGGTGGAACGACGGTACGCCGCTGGCGTCGAGCACCACCGCCTCGCCGTCGAGCACCACGTCCATGCCGTCGAGATCCTGTGCGAGCGACTCGAATTCGGGGAACTCCCCGGTCACCACGCGCCCGGACCGGGTACGCAGCGCGACGGTGCCGCCGCGCACCGTCGCGATGATCCGGTAGCCGTCCCACTTGCCCTCGAAGGCCCAGTCCGCACCGGACAGAGCGTCGATGGGGGATTCGGTGGGCAGCATGGGATCCGGTGCCGACGTGGTCGCCGGGGCCTGGGCGGCCGCGGTCTTGTCCTTGGTCAGGTGTGCCAGCCAGTTCTTCTCGCCGGTGCGGATCAGCGCGTACCGCTTGCCCCGCAGGCGATTCCCGTGCAGGGTCACGATCACCTCGCCGCTGCGCCACTTCTCCAGCTCGTAGGTGCCGTGGTCCCAGATGGTCACGTCGCCGCCGCCGTACTCGCCCTTCGGGATACTGCCCTCGAACGCGGCGTAGTCCATCGGGTGGTCCTCGGTGCGGACGGCCAGGTGGTTGATCTCGGGATCGTCGGGCAGGTTCTTCGGCACCGCCCAGGAGGCGAGCACCCCGTCGTGCTCCAGACGGAAGTCGTAGTGCAGGCGGCGCGCGTGGTGCTCCTGGATGACGAAGATCGGATCGCCCGTCGACGGTGCGCCGCCGAAGGGCTCGGGCGTCTTCCGCGCATCGCGCTTGGCGCGGTACGCGCCCAGGTCGACGGGCTCGGGCGGCGGCGCCGACGGTGCCGACGGCCCGGCTCCGGAGCCTGCCGACCCGGGGTCGTCGGCACCGTCGAGCCCGGCCAGGAGGTCACCGTCGGACAGGGCGCGCGCGAGGACCTCCCCGAACTCGAGCTGGCGCAGGCCGGGCCGGGTGAGTTCGTCCCAGGCGCGCGGCGCGGCGACCCACGGGTGATCGCGTCCGCGCAGTGAGTAGGGCGAGACGGTGGTCTTGGACGCGCTGTTCTGCGACCAGTCGACGAAGATCCGCCCGCCGCGCTGGTCCTTCGCCATCGACGCGGTGACCAGATCGGGCGACTCGGACTCGAGTTGGGCGGCGATCGCGTGCGCGACCTTCCGCGCGCCCTGCGAGGAGATCCCGCCCGGGAGTGGCGCGTAGACGTGCAGTCCCTTCGAGCCGCTGGTCACGGGGTACGCGTCCAGGCCCATCGCGGCCAGGAGGTCGCGGATGCGCAGCGCGAGGGCCGCGCAGTCGTCGAGGGTGACGTCGGGGCCGGGATCGAGGTCCAGCACGAGGCGATCGGGCGGGCCGGGGAGCTCCGGGGCGAGCGACTCCGGGCCGGTCGCGGCGGCACCGTCGGCCACGAAGGTCCACTGCGGCACGTGCAGCTCGAGGGCCGCCTGCTGCCCGAGCCAGACCATGCCGGCCGCGCTGTCGATGACCGGGTACAGGGACTCGCCGTCGGAGTGGTGTTGGCTGCCGCGGCGGATCCACGCGGGCGCGTGGCCGGGCAGCCGCTTCTCGAAGAAGGCCGTCTTGTCGACGCCGTTGGGCCAGCGCTTGCGGGTGAGCGGCCGGTCGGCCAGGTGGGGGAGGGCGAACGGGGCGATGGCCTGGTAGTAGTCGATGATCTCGGCCTTGGTGGTGCCGGTGGCGGGGTAGATCACTTTGTCCAGGTTGGTCAACTGCACGGCGATGCCGCCGACCTCGCGGTTCTCCCGGATCTGCGCCACGTGGCCATTATCCGGCACCCCATGGGAATGGCACTCGGTTCGCGGGGTGATGCGCCCCGCGCATCCCCTTTGCTGATCAGCCGATCATGCGGAGGAAGGCGGTGACCTGGGGTGACTCGGTGCGTCGATGCACCAGGGCCGTGCCCCCGCCGCGCACGGCGCGGACGCACTGCCAGATGAGGTCGTCGGGGATCGCGGTTCCGATGGGGACGACCGCGAAGTCGGCCTCGTGCGCGATGACCGCCGCGACGGGATCGTCCACCGTCACCTCGGAGATCGGCGGAGCCTGCTCGCGCCGCCACTGGGCGATCGAGGTCTCCACCCGCGGCGGAGGTGGTTCGGTGCACGCGATGCGGAGGCCGGTCGGTGGCGATCCGCGAAGGCTTGCCAGTGCGTCGAACGCGGTCACGATGGTCTCGATCAGGGCTACGGCGGGGGCGGCCTCCGGGCGAGGATGAGAGCCGGTCGCGGAGCGGGTGAACAGCTCGAATCCGACCAGGCGCTCGGCGGCCGCGACAGCGCGCGTGACGGTGGACTGCGCGACGCCGTGCGCACGGGCGGTCTCGTGGATGCTCCGCGTCCGCACCACCGTGGCGACGAGACGGAGTCGGTCGATGTCGGTCATGCACGGACGGTAGGCGGGAGGCCTGACATGCGGCCACGGAGCCCGGCCGCCTGCGACGTGCCACGCTGCTCGGGCGGGTGATGCACGGCGCGCATCATTATCGGGCCCGTGCCCGTGCCCGTGCCCGTGCCCGTGCCCGTGCCCGTGCCCATGCCCATGCTCCGTGCCCCGTGCCGTCGGTTCGGCGCAGGCCTCGCATTCCGCACTCACACCAGTCACAATGGTCACATGCGCGCGATATGGACGGGTGAGCTGTCGTTCGGGCTGGTCAACGTGCCCGTGAAGGTGTATTCCGCGATCGAGAGTCACGACGCGAAGTCGCACCAGGTGGATGCGAAGGACGGGGTCCGGATCCGGTACAAGCGCGTCCGCGAGGGGACCGACGACGAGGTCGAGTTCGCGAACATCGCCAACGCCTTCGAGTCCGAGGGTGGCGACACGGTGGTGCTCTCCAAGGAGGACGTGAAGTCGATGCCGGTCGAGAAGCACCGGGAGATCGCGGTCACGGAGTTCGTGCCCCGCGAGGAGGTCGACCCGATCATGTTCGACAAGCCCTACTACCTCGAGCCCTCGTCGAAGTCGCCCAAGGCGTACGTACTGCTGCGGCAGGCGCTGCAGGAGACCGATCGCCTGGCCATCTGCACCTTCACGCTGCGCAACCGCACCCGGCTCTGTGCGCTGCGGGTCGTGGACGAGGTCATGGTGCTGCAGACCCTGCTCTGGCCGGACGAGATCCGCAAGCCCGAGTTCCCGGCGCTGACCGAGGAGGTGAAGATCCGGCCGCAGGAGCTGGCCATGGCCGCCTCGCTCATCGACTCGATGGCCACGGATTTCGATCCCGAGCAGTACGAGGACGACTATCAGGTGCAACTGCGCCAGCTCATCGAGGCCAAGGCCACCGGCGGCACGGCCTTCCCCGAGGCGCCCGAGGAGGAGACCGAGGACGACGAGGTCGCCGACCTGCTCGCCGCACTCAAGGCCTCGGTGCGCAGCCGGGAGGCGCAGGCCGATCGCCCGGCCCGCAAGCGCGCGGCCGGCTGAGAGGTTTCACGCCCGGGCGCGGGCCTGCAACTCGCGGACCACGGCGTCGAGCCAGTCGCCGACGTTGGCGCGCGCCTCGAGGGTGTCCGGGTAGCGGCAGCGCAGGTGCAGGCCGGCCTCGTCGAGAATGAACCAGAGCATCACGCCGTCGGTGCGGATGGTCGCGCCGACGTACTGGGCGTCGAGACGGGCGGCGTCGATGCGGACCGGGAGCCGCCGCAGGTCGAGCCACGAGATGGCGAACATGCCGGGCGCCTCGGGCATCCCACCCCACTCCGCGAGCACGTCCTCCAGCGGCCACGAGCCCAGGCCCACCGCCTCGCGCACGGCGTCGGCGGCGGCGGCCGGCTCCGCCGACGGCGAGTCCAGTACCGAATTGGTGATGAACCAGCCAACCGAGTCGTGCCACCGCTCGTCGTAGCGACTGTGCACCGGGAACACCGCGCGCAACGGGGCGCCCGCACGATCCAGCGTCACCCGCGTCATCGCGGCGACGGTCGCCGACAGCGTCGACACGCCCGCCGCACGCGCCGCGTCGGCGAAGGCGGCCACCCCATCGGTACCCAACACGTCCCGCACCTCGACCCGTTCGGCGTACGGCTCGGGTGCGCCGAGCGGCAGCGGGAACACCGGCATGACACCGCCGCTGGCGGTCAGGATCTCCCGCCACCGATCGCGCACCTCCGCGGGGGCGCGGGGACGCTCGCGCAGGGCCCGGGTGTGGTCGACGAAGGGCGGCACCGGGTCCCACGACGGTGCGCGGCCGGCACCGAGCTCGTCGAGTGCGGCGAGCAGGTCGCGCGCGATCACCAGCATCGACCACATGTCGGTGTGCGCGTGGTCGGCCGCAACGATCACCGTCGGACCGGCGGCGGTCTCCAGCACGCACAACCGGTGGGCCGGACGCCGGTACGGGGAACAGGCGTCGTCGAGCACGTCCCGCAGCGCGTCGCCCACCGCCTGCCCCGGCCCGATGGAGTGCTCCACCCACGCTCCCGGTCCGACGGTGACCTCGTGCAGGGTCGGGCCGTCGGGCCCGGGGAGGAAGGCGGTGCGCAGCGTGCCGTGGCGGGCGATGACGGCGAGCCACGCCTGCGCGAGCCGATCTCGCGGTACGAGGTCGGGGAGCCGGAAGGACAGCGCCATCCACGATCCGGGCCGATCCCCGGCGCCCACGTGCCGCGCCTGGTCGAACGACACCGGCAGCGCGGCGCCCGGCTCGGACGCCGTGACGTCGTAGCCGTACAGCCGGCCGAAGGGCAGTCGCAGGTGCGCGACATTGGTCAGGCGCATGGCGGTACCCTAGCCCTCCAACGCACCCTCCGCGCGGCGAGAGAAGGCCGATGACCAGCTTCGACGTTCCCGGTGCCCGCCTCGCCGTCGAGTACAGCGACGAGGGCGGTCGCCCCGTGGTCCAGTTGCACGGGCTGACCTCGAGCCGGGCCCGGGACCGGGTGCTCGACCTCGATCTCGGGCGCGGCCTGAGCGGAACCCGGTTACTGCGCTACGACGCCCGCGGTCACGGCCGGTCGACGGGCCGCCCCGTCCCCGCCGACTACCGCTGGCCGAACCTCGCCGACGACCTCCTGCGGCTCCTCGACGAGTGGTTCCCGGGCGAGCGGGTGCACGGCGTCGGCCCGTCGATGGGGACGGGCACGCTGCTGCACGCCGCAGTGCGCGATCCCGACAGGTTCGGTGGCCTCACCCTCATGGTGCCGCCGACGGCCTGGGCGACCCGCGCCGCGAAGGGTGACGAGTACCGCGCCGCCGCAGCGTTCCTCGAGGACCACGGGCTGCAGGCGTTCCTCGCCGCGGGGGAGGGTGCGCCGGTGCCGCCGGCCGCCGTCGGGCATCCGGCGACGGTGCCCGACGTGCCGGAGGCGCTCCTGCCGGCTCTGTTCCGGGGTGCCGCCGACAGCGACCTGCCGGATCCCGCGGCGCTTGCGCGGCTGGACATCCCGGTGACGCTGCTCGCGTGGATCGACGATCCGGCACACCCGGTGTCGACGGCGGAGGCGCTCAGCAGGACGCTCCCACGGGCGTCGTTGTCGGTCGCCCGGACGCCGCAGGACGTGCGGGCGTGGCCGGCGGTGCTGTGCGCCGACGTCGCGGGGTGATCCGTGAGATCGCCACGCCCGCGAGGCACAACGCGCCGCCGAACAGGCCCCACGCGGTGGGGGTCTCCGCGAGGAACGTCCAGCTGAGCAGGATCGACAGGCCCGGCACGGCGTACGACGACGAGGCCGTGACTCCGGCGGGGGTGTGCGCCAGCGCGTAGGCCCACAACAGGAAGGCGAGCGCGGTCGGGACGATCCCGAGGTAGAGCACCCCGACGGTGCTGCTCGTCGGCGCCGCCGCCAGCTCGCGGAACAGCCGGGGCGCCCACGGCAGCAGCACGAGCGCTCCGACTCCCGCGCCCAGCGCGGTGGCGGTGAGCGGATCGACGGTGCGCAGCACCAGCTTCTGCGCGACCACGCTGATGCCGTAGAGCAGTGCCGCGGCGGCCGCGAGGGCGACCCCGGCACCGTCGCGCCTGCCGTCCCCCGTGAAGGCGATGACGGCCGCACCGGCGAAGCTGATCGAGATCCCGACGACGAGCAGCGGCGGGAAGCCCTCGTGCAGGAAGGAACCGGCGAGGACTGCCACGATGATCGGCGCGATGTTCACGAGCAGTGCGGTGGTGCCGGCGTCGAGGTGTCGTTCGGCGGCGTTCACCAGCACGGTGTACAGCGCGAACCAGAGCGCGCCGTAGCCGACGGTCAGCGCGAGCGTGCGTCCGCGGGGCAGCCGGAATTCGCCGTTGTACAGCGCCTTCATCGCCCAGACGACGCCGAGCGCGGTAGCGCCCACGAGCAGGCGCCCCTCGGCCATGGCGATCGGGGAGACGTGCGGGCCGATGGCGCGGATCACCACGAAGGCGGAGGCCCACGCGAACATCACGGCGACGAGCGCCAGGGCGGGGAGTCGATTCGTCATGCCTCGACCCTGCGCTCGTATCGGAGTAAGCACAAGCGAATGTTTCTGCAGTACCATTCAGTAGTACTGAATGGAGGCCCCTCATGCTCGACGCACACCGGCTCATGATCTTCCGCTCCGTCGCCGCCACCGGCTCGGTCGCCGCGGCGGCGGCCAGCCTGGGCTACACCCCGTCGGCCGTCTCGCAGCACGTCGCCGCGCTGCAGCGCGAGACGGGGCTCAAGCTCCTCGAACGGGTCGGACGCGGCGTCGAGCTCACGCCCGCGGGCCGGGTGCTGGCCACGGAAGCCGACGGTGTCCTCGCCCGCCTCAACGACCTCGGCGCCACGGTCGACGATCTGCGGGCCGGCAAAGCGAGCCGGATCACCATGAACGTCTTCGCCACCGCGGGTACGCACTGGATGCCCGCGGTCGTCCAGACCTTGAGCGCGGAGTTCCCCGACACCCGACTGCGCCTGCGGATCGAGGACGAGGTCACCGAGATCGCCGCCCGCCGTCCCGATCTCGCGGTCGCGGTGCGGCAGGAGCACGCACAGACGACGGCGGTCGCGGGGTTCTCGCACGAGGACCTCGTGGTCGAGTCGTACGTGGCCGTGGTGCCCGACGGGCACGAGTTCGCCGGCCGTGAGCTGGTGGAGATGTCGGAACTCGAGCACGAGCGGTGGATCGACAACGACGTGCGTCGCGGAGCCTGCCGGCAAGCGGTGCTCGATGCCTGCGCCGCAGCCGGATTCACACCACGGTTCGTGGTGGAGACCACCGACTACCCGTCGGCGCTGCGGTTCGTCGCGCGCGGCGTGGGGGTCACCGTCCTGCCCCGTCTCGGCGCGACGGAGTTGCCGCCCGGCACCGTCGCGGTCGACGTCTGCAATCCGGCGCCCCGGCGCACCATCGTCGCGTACGTCAAGGATTCGGAGTGCCGTAACCCCGTGGTGCGGCGGGCGATGCACCTGCTCCGCGAGGCGGCGGCGGACGGAGGATCGGCCGAACACTGATCGGCGATCGCCCATCGGGATCGTCGATCAGGAATCCGCTGATCTCTCGGTCGTCAGGCCGGCGGCGACGAGCGTCGTCGCCACTCCGGCGGCCAGGGGCACCAGCATCGTCACCGCGAATCCCGTGTGGCCCCATGCCAGTACCTGCGCGAACACGGCGCCCGCGCAGGCGATGGCCAGGGCCGTGCCCACGGAATCGGCCAGCTTGAGGGCGCTGGAGTTCGTGCCCTGTTCGTCGGCGGCGCTGGCGCCCAGCACGAGCACCGACAGCGTCGGGTAGGTCAGGCCCATGCCGAGACCGCCGATCGCCCACGCGACGAAGATCACGGGCCACGGGGCGTCGGCGGCGAAGCACGCGGTCACTCCGGCCACCGAGGCGAGCACGAGGGCCGCCCCGAGGAGCGGGAGTCGGCGACGCACCGGCCCGGACGCGGGGATCCGCGCCTGCACCTGCGCGGCGCCGGCCCAGAGCAGGGCGGCACCCGTCATCACGGAACCGGCGGCGAAGGGCGACATCGCGTCGACGTGCACGAGGTACAGCGGCACGTAGATCTCCGCCGCGAAGAAGGTGCCGGCCAGGAGCAGGTTGGTGAGGACCAGGCGCGGAATCCCGCTGCGCGCCAGCAGGGTCCCGGCCGGCAGCATGCGCCGCGTCGCGGCGACTGCCACCGTCAGGCACGCACCCGTGAGCACCAGGAAGCCCGCCCCGCCCCGGGGCGCCGCGAACTGCGCCACCGCGGTCGACGCACCCGCCACGAGGGCGGCGAACAGGACCGTACCGTCGGGCGGACCGTCGGAGACGAAGCCGGATTCGTCCAGCCCGACGGTGGCCCGCAGCGTCGCGCCCAGAGCGGCGACGGCCGGGAGCGCGATGCCGAGGAACACCCAGCGCCAGCCCACGGTATCGGCGGTCAGGCCCGCGATCGCGGGGCCGACCAGCGAGGGCACCACCCACGCGGTGGAGAACGCCGCGAAGATCCTCGGCCGGTCGTCGGCGGGGATCAGGCGGCCGACCATGGCGTAGAGGACCACGCTGAGCAGGCCGCTGCCGAGGCCCTGCACCGCGCGGCCCAGCGCCAGCGCGTTCATGCCCTGCGCGGAGCCGACCACGATCAGGCCGAGGACGAACAGGATCCCGCCCGCGACCAGCGGCGGACGGACGCCGCTGCGGTCCACCCACGGCCCGGCCCAGGCGATCGCCACGATCATGGCAGCGAACGCGGAGCCGAAGGCCACCGAGTACTCGGCCGTGGCGCCGAACTGCTCGGCGGCGCGCGGCAGCACCGTGCCGACGGCGAGGGATTCGAAGGCGAGGAACGAGATCAGCGCGACCGAGCCCACCTGGAACCACCGCAGGCCGCTCGTGCGGCGCTGCGGTTCGGCGTCGGTATCCATGCTCACCACAGGCACGCTAATACCTCGACCGCGGTTGACGGCAAGCGGAAATTCAGTTGATTCGTCCCGTGCGAATAGGCAACGTGGAGGGGTGTCCACCGACCTCGGCGCGCGCTGGAACGTGCCCCGCATGCTGCGCCCGCTGCTGCGCCGGAACTACCGGTTCCTGTTCGTGACGCTGCTGTGCGCGCTCATCGCGGACGGCATGTGGATGATCGCGATGGTCTGGCAGGTCATCCGCATGGGCGGCTCGCCCACCAGCGTCTCCGTCGTATCCGGCGGCGCCGCCGCGGGCCTGCTCGTCTCGACCCTCGCCGGCGGCGTGCTCGCGGACCGCCTGCCGCAACAGCGCATCCTGTTCGTGCTGGAGATCGTCAACGCGATCACGATCGCGGGCGTGGGCGCGCTCGTGCTCACCGACGCGGTGACGGTGCCGATGATGCTGGTCGCCACCGTCGTCCTCGGCCTGGTGTCCGGCTTCTACTTCCCCGCCTACTCGGCGCTGGTGCCGCGGCTCGTCTCGCCCGGCGAGCTGCTCGCCGTCAACGGCTACGAGTCCGCGGTGCGGCCGGCGGCGTCCATGGCCGCCGGGCCGGCGATCGCGGGCGCCCTCATCGCGCTGCACTCGCCGGGTCTCGCCCTCGTCGTCGCCGGGTGCCTTCCCGCCCTCGGAGCCCTGTCCGTCTCCCGGATCGCTCTCGTGCCCGACGGTGCCGGAGCCGACGGAGCCGACGGGCACGAGCCGGGACATCCGTTGCGTGAGCTGTGGGAGGGCGTGCAGTACGTGCGCCGCACCCCGTGGCTGCTGGCGACGCTCCTGTTCGCCAGCCTGCTCGTACTGCTCGTGGCCGGGCCGCTCGACGTGCTGCTGCCCTTCGCGATCAAGGACCACGCCGGCGGCGGACCGTCGGACCACTCGATGATCCTCGCGGCCTACGGCTTCGGCGGCGTCGCTGGCGCCCTGCTCATGGCCTCGCGGAGGCTGCCCCGCCGCTACCTGACGGTGATGATGTGCCTGTGGGGTGTCGGCGCACTGCCGCTCGCGGTGTACGGAACCGCGACGAACGTCCTGCTCATGGTCGCGGCGGGCTTCGTGCTGGGCGTGGTCTTCGAGGCCCCGGTGGTGATCTGGGGGACGCTGCTGCAGCGGCGTGTGCCGCGCCGGCTGCTCGGCCGGGTCTCCAGCCTGGACTTCTTCGTCTCGTTGGTGTTCATGCCGCTGTCGCTGGCACTGGCGGGTCCGGTCAGCCACGCGATCGGCCTCACCGCGACCTTCGTGCTCGCGGCGGTGCTGCCGATCCCGCTCGCGCTGATCGCGATCCTCGCCGCCCGGATGCCGCGCGACGAGCTGGAGCATCCGTTGCCCGAGGACGACGCGCCGGTTTCGCCGACCGTGAACGCTCCGCCCGGCGGGCGCACCGTCGGATAGGGTGAAACGTATGACGAGCGGGGTGGCGAGCATCGAGACGCACGAGTCGGCGGAGGCTGCGCGCCCGCCGCTGCTGCGTGAGGTGTTCGGCCGCGTGCTGCGGCAGGAACGGACGCGGCAGGGCCGTACCCTCGCCGAGGTCGCGGGTGAGGCGGGAGTCTCCACGCAGTACCTCTCCGAGGTCGAGCGCGGCCGCAAGGAGGCCTCGTCGGAGGTCCTGAGCAGCGTGTGCGACGCCCTCGGCGGATCGATGATCGAGTTCGTCGGCGGCGTGCACCGCGAGCTGCTCGGCGCGCGTCCGCGCCCCGTGGCGCTCGCCGCGGCCTGATCGAGCCGCGACCGCGGTCGGTATCGGTGGTTTCGACCTCGCTCGCGGCCTGCTACTTCTTCTTGGCCGCAGGCTCCTCGACGGTTCCCTCTGCTTCGGCGGCCGCTGCGTCGGCCGCTTCCGCCTCCTTCGCGGCGACGGCGTCCTTGCTGTACCGCAGCAGGTGCGGGTGCACCGCCCGGAAGCCGCGGGCGCGGTAGGCGCGCAGGCTCTTGGTGTCGATCCCGGGGTCCTCGGCGATCGCCTGCGTGAAGTTGTCGTCGATGAGCACGGTCCCGGGCCGGGCGGCGCTGGTCAGGCGGGCTGCCAGGTTGACCACGCTGCCGAACAGGTCGCCGTAGCGCTGCAGTACCTCGCCGTACGCCATGCCCACGCGCAGCTGCGGGAACTCGATCTCGATCGCGTCCAGCTCCGGGTAGGTGTGCGGCTGCTGCAGTTCGAGGGCGATCCGGGCGGCGTCCGCGGGGTTCTCCGCGGCGAACATGACCTCGTCGCCGACGCCCTTGATGATCCATCCGCCGCCGCCGTAGATCACCGACTGCATCCGTGCCTCGAACGTCGAGACCAGTGTGTTCAACTCCTCGATCGCCAGCCCGCGGCTCAGGCGCGTGTACCCGACCATATCGGCGAAGCCGACCGCCATCTGCGCGGACATGACATCGGCCGCGTTCTCGGGAGTGACCAGCCGCTGGGTGGCGGTGATCAGATGCCGCCGCCACACGTGGGCCTGCAGGTTCTCCATCTTGTCGATCACCCGAGCCACGCCCGCTGACGGGTCCTTCACGCCGGTGTCCTGCGCGTTGTCGAGGTACGTCCGGACGATGCCGGCCTGCCATTCGGCGAGCCGGTACATCGCCTGGCCGAGGGACTGCGCGCCCGGGACCACCGCATCGCTCTCCACGACGCCGAAGGAGAACAGGTCCGCGAGGTCCTTGACGATCGCCACGTCGTCGCGGGTGAAGGCCTTCTGGTCGTCGTCGCGCAGGTCCGCGAAGCCGGCGGAGGTCCACCACACGCGGAGATCCTCCACGTCGATGCCGCCCTGCTCGGCGAGCTCACGGAAGGTGTACTTGCGTTTGCCCGGCAGGAGCAGAGCGTCGATGTCGAGTTCTTCGGCGTCGCCCATGGGTCCACTGTATGGGGCCTACCCTGGAGGGCGTGACGATCAGTGTGTTCGAGCTGTTCTCGGTGGGCATCGGCCCGTCGAGTTCGCACACCGTGGGGCCGATGCGCGCAGGGGCGGATTTCGCCGATGAGCTGCGCTCCCTGCCGTCGACGGTGCGCGCCCTCCACGTCGACCTCTACGGCTCGCTCGCCGCTACGGGACGCGGGCACGGGACCTTCGCCGCGGTGCTGTTGGGCCTCGAGGGCAATCGTCCGGAGACGGTGGATCCGGACTACGTCGTCACGCGCGGCGCGGAGATCGAGGCGTCCCGCACCGTGCGGATCGCGGGCCGGGACGAGGTGTCCCTGTGCGCCGAGCAGATCGTGCTGCACCCGCTGACCGTGCTGCCCCGGCACACCAACGGCATCCGGTTCCGCGCGGAGTTCGACGCCGTCGGCTCCGACCGGGATGCGATGTCCGAGCACGAGGCCGTCTACTACTCGGTGGGCGGCGGCTTCGTGGAGCGCGAATCCGGCGCGGAGACGGTGAACCCGCTGGCGGGATCGCCCGGCGTTCCCCATGACTTCGACACCGCCGCCGCGCTGCTGGAGACCTGTCCGCGCGCGGGCCTGACGGTTCCGCAGCTGATGCTCGAGAACGAGATCGCGCTCCGCCGTGCCCGGACGGGCGAAGACGAGCAGGTGGCGGAGCGCGAAGTGCGCGCCGGGCTGTTGCACATCTGGTCGGTCATGGAGGCGTGCATCGAGCGGGGCTTCCGATCCGAGGGGATTCTTCCCGGCGGGCTCGGGGTGAAGCGCCGTGCGCCGGGTCTGTACCGCCGGCTCGTCGAGTCCGACGGTGCCGACGCCATGGACTGGCTCAACGTGGCGGCCATGGCCGTCAACGAGGAGAACGCCTGCGGCGGCCGGATCGTCACGGCGCCGACGAATGGTGCGGCCGGGATCGTGCCGTCGGTGCTGTACTACGCGCTGAAGTTCCGGTCGTCGTTGGCCGCGCGGCGCGAGCAGGTGGTGTGCGACTACCTGCTGACCGCCGCCGCGATCGCGGTGCTCTACAAGCGCCGCGCCTCCATCTCCGGCGCCGAGGTGGGCTGCCAGGGCGAGGTCGGCTCCGCGTGCTCGATGGCTGCGGGCGCGCTGGCGCAGGTCATGGGCGCCACGCCCGCTCAGGTCGAGAACGCCGCCGAGATCGGCATCGAGCACAACCTGGGGCTCACGTGCGACCCGATCGGCGGGCTCGTCCAGATCCCGTGCATCGAGCGCAACGCCATCGCCTCGGTGAAGGCGGTGAACGCCGCCCGCATCGCGCTGCACGGCGACGGGACGCACCGCGTCTCGCTGGATCAGGCGATCGAGACCATGCGCCAGACCGGCGCCGACATGCTGTCGAAATACAAGGAGACCTCACTCGGCGGCCTCGCCGTGAACGTGCCGGAGTGCTAGGAAACGCTGTGGACGGAAGGCGGGATACCACGTCGAACGTGAACTTCACCTCGGGGGAGGCTCCCGGCGAAGGTCGCGCTCATCGTCGACATCGACCATCGCGCGCACGTCTACGCGCTCGCTGACGCGCGGCGATTTCTTGTCAGGGAGCGTCGATAAGGTGGCGGTCATGGACGTGCTGACGGTGGCTGCGGTGTGTTTCCGGGACGAGGCAGGGCGGGTGCTCACGGTGCGCAAACGCGGCACCGACGCGTTCATGCTGCCCGGCGGCAAACTGGAGCCGGGGGAGGCCGCGATCGACTGCGCGGTCCGCGAGATCGACGAGGAACTGGGGGTCGCTCTGACGACCGAGGACCTCACCCACCTGGTGTCCTGGCGCGGCCCCGCCGCGAACGAGGCGAACACCGATATCGAGTCCACGGTGTTCGCCACCGCACTGCGCGTCGAGCCGCGGGCCGCGGCCGAGATCGCGGAGGCGCGCTGGCTGGACCCGGCCGACCACGGCGACGTGACCATCGCGCCGATGCTCGAGCAGTACCTGTTCCCGCACCTCGCTCGCGCATGAGGATCACCCAGCCGCAGGCCCGCCGGATCGCCCTGGCTGCGCAGGGCTTCGAGTCGGGGTTCGCGGGCAACGCCGCCCCGACGATGCGGCAGGTGCAGAAGACGATCGACCGGCTCAAGCTCATCCAGATCGACAGTGTCAACGTGGTCGCGCGTAGCCAGTACCTGCCGCTGTTCGCGCGGCTCGGTGACTACGACGTCGCGCTGCTCGACCGCGCCCGTGATCGTGCACCGCGCCGGCTCGTCGAGGCGTGGGCGCACGAGGCCTCGCTGGTCCCGCCCGAGACCTGGCCGCTGCTGCGGCACCGTCGAACTGCGGACCGGGTGGTCGGACGGTTCGCGAGCTACGAGTCGCGCAACCCCGGCCAACTCGACCGGTTGCGCGCCGAACTGGCGGACCTGCCGCCGATCACCGCCCGCGCCCTCGAGGCGCACCTCGAGCACGACCAGGTGGTGGAGAAGACGCACTGGGGCTGGAACTGGTCGTCGGTGAAGGAGGGCCTCGAGGTGCTCTTCCATGCGGGCGAGGTCACCAGCGCGGGGCGCACCAGCCAGTTCGAACGGCTCTACGCGCCCACCTCGACGGTGCTCGGAGAGCTCGCCGAGCGCGTGGTCCCGGACGAGGACGCGTACGTCGAGCTCATCCGGCAGTCGGCGAAGGCGCACGGCATCGGCAGCGTGCGCTGCCTGCGCGACTACTTCCGGTTGTCCACGGCGCAGGCGGCGCCCGCCGTCGAGAAGCTCGTGGCCGCAGGCGAACTCATCCCGGTGGAGGCGGACTGGTGGTCCGGCGCGGTCTACCTGCACGCGGAGGCGAAGCGGCCCAGGGGAATCGCCGCGCGGGCGCTGCTCTCGCCCTTCGATCCCGTGGTGTGGCAGCGGGAGCGGGCCGAGGCGCTGTTCGACTTCTTCTACCGCATCGAGATCTACACGCCCAAGGAGAAGCGGGTGCACGGCTACTACGTGCTGCCCTTCCTGTTCGGCGACCGGATCGTGGCGCGCTGCGACGTCAAGGCCGACCGCGCGGCCGGCGAACTGCTCGTGCACTCGGTGTCGTGGGAGACCGGCGGTCGTGACCCCGAATCCGAAGCGGCGCTGGAGAAGACCGTCGCCGAGATGGCCGGGTGGCTGGGGCTCGAGTCCTACCGGCTCTGAGGCACGGCGCGCACCGTGATCGTGGCGAACACCCGGAACAGGGCGTGCGCGTCGGGGCGATAGTGCCCCTGGTCCGGGGCGGACTGACGCGAGGCGCCGTCCCACCGCCTCTTCGTCACCGCGCCGTAGTCCAGCCGGTACCCGGCCCTCGTGGCGAGCACTTGCAGCAGCGTCTTGGCCGCGCGGCCGTTGCCCTCGCGGAACGGGTGCGCGCAGTTGAGATAGGCGTAGGCCTCCGCGGCGCGGTGCGAGTACACCCGCCGGTCGCGCTCCTCGCCCAGGAGTCGAACGGGCTCGTGGGGGAGCCGGTTCTGCAGGATGCGCGTGGCGTCGCCCAGGTACCGGTCGATCAGCGCCGCCGAGAAGGTCTGATGCCCCAAGCCCATGTCGTACCTGCGGCGCACACCGGCCCAGGGGTAGATCGCGCCGAACAGGGCACGGTGGATCGCGACCAGCTGGACGCCGTCGAAGGTCTCGGCGATGGTTGTCGCGCCGGTCTCGATGCCGATCTGCTGCGCGGTGCCCACCTCGAATTCGAGCTGTCGCAGCACGCTCGCGTCGCGGATGCCGAAGCGGTTCCGCAGGATCCGGGTGCCGGGGTAGAAGGTGTCGAGGAACTCTCGCGGCACGTCGATGAGGTCGGGCGGCCCGACCTCCGATGCCGCTTCCAGCGCCCGCGCGATCGCGTCGCCGATGTACCGGGCGAGGGTGGCACCGTCGGACACGGCACGGAGGCGATCGACGTCCAGCGGGGTGGGGGCCCATCCCTCGAGCACGCTGTTCGCGATCGCCTCGCCCAGCACGTCCATCCCGGCAGCCTATCGAGGAGGTGCCTCGGGAACTCAGCGGATCGGCCGTTTTCAGGAGCCGATCTCGACCTCCCGCGTCAGACCGAGCCGATCGAGGAAGGCGCGGTCGTGGGAGACGATCACGAGCGCCCCCTCCCACGCGTTGAGCGCCTCCACCAGCAGTTCCACGGACGGGACGTCGAGGTTGTTGGTGGGCTCGTCCAGTGCCAGGAGCGACGGTGCCGGATCCCCGAGTAGGGCGATCGCGAGCGCGAGCCGCAGCCGTTCGCCGCCGCTGAGCGTGTTCACGATCCGCTCCGACTGCCTACCGCGGAACAGCATCCGGGCGAGCGCGGCGTGCGCGTGCTGCGCGTCGAGGTCCGGATGGGCGTCCCGGACCGCGTCGAGTAACGAGCCCTCCTCGGCCGCGCCGAACCGCACGTCCTGCGGGACGTAGCCGATCACCGTCGGCGGCTCGGCCTCGCGGGCGGCGGCGATGGCGCGCCGCAGCACCGTCGTCTTGCCCGCTCCGTTGGGGCCGACGAGCGCGACCCGCTCCGGGCCTGTGACCTGCAGCGGACCGTGGTCTAGCTGGAGCCGGTGCAGTCCCGGGCCCGGTTCGGGCATGGCGATGCGGACCGCCCGATCGTCGCGGACGCCCTCCCTGGCGGCGTCCAGGGCGTCCCGGGCGGAGTCCACGCGGTCCTCGTGCAGGCCCCGGTGCTTGCCGGCGGAGACCTCCGCGGCGTTCTTGCGCAGGCCCGCGATGATCTTCGGGACCCGCTTCTCCGCCTCCGCCTTGGCGGCGAACCGCGCGCGCCGATCCAGCTTGACCTGCGCCTCCACCAGATCGCGGCGCTGAGCCTTGAGGTCGACCTTGGCCGTGGTCACGGCCTGTTCCGCGGCGGCCTGCTCGGCGTCGAGGACCTCGCGGTAGTGCGAGTAGGGCCCGCCGAACACGCGGACGGATCCCCGGTACAGCTCGACGGTGCTGTCCATCGTCTCGAGCAGCGTCAGGTCGTGGCTGACCACGACCGCGGTCCCGTTGAACCGATCGAGCGAGTCGGTGAGCAGGCCGCGGGCCCGCTGGTCGAGGTTGTTGGTCGGCTCGTCGAGGAGGAGGGTGTCGGGCCGGCGCAGCAGCTGCCCGGCGATGGCCAGGAGGGTGGCCTCGCCGCCGGACAGCGTCCCGACGGTGCGGTCCAGGGCCCCGAGTCGCAGGCCCAGGCCGTCGAGGACGGCGGTCGCGCGCTCCTCGACGTCCCAGTCGTCGCCGACGGCCTCGAAGTCCTCGGGCGCGGCCGAGCCGCCCTCGATGCGGCGCAGCGCGGCGACGGTGCCGCCGATGCCGAGCGCGTCGGCGAGCGTGTCCTCCGGCTGCGCCTGCGGGTGCTGGGGCACGTACCCGACGACCCCGGTGCCGCTCACGGAACCTGCGGTCGGGATGATCCGGCCTGCGAGGATACGCAGCATCGTGCTCTTTCCGGCGCCGTTGGCACCGACCAGGGCGGCGCGTCCGGCGGGGATGGTGAAGCTGAGGTCGTCGAAGATTGTCGTGCCTTCGGGCCAACGCAGGGAGAGTGCGGAGACAGCGAGAGAGGTAGCCATGAATGCTCCTTGAAGTCCATCGGGGCGCGGCACGGCGGGTGAGGCGGGTGCGCGAAGAACAGGTCCGGGGACGTCTCAGGAGAGCATGGGGCTGAGTCTAGACAACGGTGCGTGCGCTTCGCATCCTGTTTTCGAGGCCCCATTGATGTGATCTGCGTCCCACTACCGGCCGTGGCGCTTGTGCGGCGCGCGGTGTGTGGTGCTAGTTTCAAACCATGTCCGGGAGTCTTGAGGCCCATCTGCGCGTCGGTTATGAGACCGTCGCGCTGGGTTGCCGTCTCCCCATGGTTCGCGTGCACTGTCGAATGTGTTGCTGCTGAGCGTCTGCGCTCGCACTCCCGCCGGCCCGTCGATCGGGTCGAGTCGTTCGACAACTCCATCTTCACGTCTGCGCCCGGGGTGAACCCCGGAGGTCGCGGCGTACGCACACCTTCGAGGAACCATGACCGTCATCGATTTTCATGCCGACCTTCCCGCTTCTGTCTCCGCTTCGACCCGTACGGCGCCGGCCCGCGCCGCCCAGGTCCGCCCCGCGGCGGCCCGCACGACCCGGCCCCGCAACCCCCTCGCCCGTCCGGCCGGCGTCGAGCGGCAGGCGCGGCCGGCCGCCCCGGCTCGCGTCTTCGCTCCGCAACTGCGGGTCTCGGAGAAGCCGGCGGCCGCCGTGCTGCGCGTGATCCGTCGCGGCGGCCTCGTGCTGCGCGATGAGATCGCCCGCGAGACCCAGCTCTCCGCGGCCACCGTCAACCGTCAGGTCACCGCACTCATCGAGGCCGGCTTGGTGCGCGAGCGCGCCGACCGCGCCGCGAGCGGCGTCGTCGGCCGCCCGCGTCTCCCGCTCGAGGTGGATCCGAACGGCCCGCTCGCGCTGGGCATCCACATCGGGTTCCGGGTCAGCACGGTGACGATGCACGACGTGGCGGGCAAGGTCGTGGGCGCCATCCAGATCCCGACGCCCGAGAGCGGTGAGCCCGGCGAGGTGCTGTCGGTGATCGCCACGAGCGCCCGACGGTTCCTGGCGCGCTGGGACGGCCGTACCGTTCTGGGCGCCGGCATCGCGATCGGCGGTCGCGTCGACGACCGCGGTGTGGTCGCCGACCATCCGCGCCTCGGCTGGAAGGACGTCGCTCTGGGCGAGCGTCTTTCGGGTGCGATCGGCCTGCCGGTGACCGTGGCCCCGCACGTCGAGGCGATGGCCGCCGCCGAGCTGCACCTGTCGGAGGACTACGAGTCGCAGGGGTCGACGCTGTACGTCTACGGCCGCGAGACCGTGGGCGTGGCGCTGGCGCTGCACGGCGCGGTGCACTCGCCGAAGTCCGGTCCGCACACCATCGGTCATCTGCCGACGCGCAACGTGGAACTGCTCGATCCCCAGCGCACTGGCCGGCTCGAGGACGCCGTCACCGACACCGCAGTGGTGGATGCCGCACGCGCGCAGAAGCTTCCGGTACGAACCATCGCCGATCTGCACAGGCTCGCGGATGCCGGCGATGTGACGGCGCGGGCGATCGTCGCCGAACGCGGCCGCGTCCTGGGGGAGGCGGCGGCCCTGGTCGCGGACATCTTCAACCCCGACCGCCTGATCCTCGGCGGTCAGGCGTTCACCGACCACACCGCGATCCTGCCCCACGTCTCGGCCGCGCTGAAGGCCACCTCGGCCGAGCCCGGCCGGGCGGTGCGGGTCAGTGGTGCTGGTGGTCGCGTCCAGCAGCAGGCCGCCGGCGCGGCCGCGCTCGACGGTGTCTACACGGATCCGCTCGGCGCCGTCGCCCGCGTGACCGCGTAGTCGGCTACTTCGCGTTCTTCGCCATGAGGTGGCTCGCCGCCGCCTGCTGGTGCACCTGGGTGAGCGTGCTGGCGGCGTCCGTGGTGATGAAGTAGCGCCCGACGGCGAGGCTGCAGGAGTAGGCCTTGCGCGGTTCTCCGGTTGCCCGCGTGACGAAGGACTCGCAGGAGGCGTCCTTCACGCCGGCCGGTGGCGCCTCTTTGGCCGAGACGCTCTCGGCCTGCGGCTCGGCGGTCACGTCGTTCGACAGGTCCAGGAGATAGCGCGCGTCCGCGGCGCTGCGGGTTCGGTACACGACGCTTCCGGCGGCGCCGATGAGGTCGACGCCGGCGCGCTCGTACTTCGCCATCGACGAGGTCCACCTGCCGTTCGCGGAGTTCGCGTAGGCGCGGGGCGACAGATACCCGACGCCGGGACGCTCGCCGTCCGGCATCGTCGGAGTGCCGTCGATGGTCAGGGACATGATCCCGTCCCGGTCCGGCGGGAGCCCGAGCATGTCGGACGCCGACACCGTGATCTTCGCGAGTTCCGGCACCTGGAGGGCGAGCCACCGCGCGGCCAACTGTTGCGCGGTGCCGGCCGGCACTGACGCGCTGAAGCCGACGCCGAGCAGGTAGTCGTTCACCGGCATCCACCAGACCGTGGGCAGCGCCACGGTGGTGATCGGCGGACCTGCGAACGCGCCGGGATGGCCGTCCAAGGCATGGTCGGGGCCAGTGGCTCGGGCGAGTGTCGTGAGTTGGTCGGCCGCTTTCCGCGCGTTGTCGGCCGTTCGATACCGCAGGGTGATCGTGGACATTCCGGACGTCGTGTCGCTGGTGCGGCCGACCGGGTCGGTCTGCCGGGCGGAGATCGCTCCTCCTACGAAGGTGTCCCCACCACCGAGGAGTGCGATCGCCTGGGCGGTGCCGAACTGATAGGTCAGCGCCGTGATCGACGCGAAGACCGGTGTTCGGGCGTTGCTCGACAGCCAGTCGTAGGACTTGTCGACCTCGGCCGGGGAGATGAGGTGGGCGGAGAGCTCGTAGCTGCTCTGCACCCGTCGGTCGCTGCGGTCGGTCCGCGACGAGACGAGGCGGGGACTCGTGGGGTACCCGCCGGTGTCTAGTCGAACCGCCGCGCTCGGGTCGGGCTGCGCGGTCCCGGCGACCGTCGACGTGCATCCGGTGACCGCGAGGACGGTCGCCGTGCACACGCCGATGAGTGTGCCTCGCATTCCGCTCATGTCGGACAGCATGGCACGGGCGCGAGGCGTGCCCGCAGGGGAGTCATCGGGCCCTCGATCCTGCGAAGACCCGAACGAATTGCCAACGTGAATTCCGTTCGGTTCGGTGTGGTGGGAAACGAAGAAGGTGCCGAGTGCACGGGTGCGCTGCCCGTCGTCGCGGGATCGCCCTGGGAAACGCCTTTTCCGACAGCGTCTTACCGCAAGCCCCGGTTGGCCTCGATTCCCACCGGCGGCTGCCGCACGGACGAATCGCGGGGGTCGCCGTGGGTTGGGTCGGGACGGGGTGCCGCCTTCTCGGTCGACCGGGGTGCATTGTCCGACAACCGGCATTGTCGCGTGCCGCCGTGCTAGCCCTGACCAGGCGATCTTGAGGTAGCAAAAACGATAGTTCAGAGAAGTGCAGTTGCAATGCGGGTGGTACATTCTTTTGCGACAACGAATTCAGGCGGCGTTCCGTGCCGACTGCGGGGGTAGGACAGGAGGGTGGCATGGGTTCCGACCAGGACGGCGATGCGAACCTCGGCCAGAGCGCTGGAGCACGCGCAATCGAAGCGCGTGCGGCCATCGCGACGGCTCAGTTGCGATCGACTGTGACGTCGATCAGTTCCTCTGTGGGCTCCACCAGCGCACACGGAGAACGGATCGTCGAAACCATCGACGACCTCATCGACGATGTGATACCCGAGCTCGAGGCCGCTGAGGCGCTGACCGCCGCTCAGGCGTCGGGTCGGGCCGCCCCGTCGCGTTCATCGGTGTGGGTGTCCGCCCAGCAGAAGGTCGGTTCTCCCTCGTGAGCACCCGGTTCGCAGCGGCCCCCGCGCCGCGCACGACCTGATTGAGGATTCGTTGTGATCGATCGCCCTGATACGCCCCATGCCGATGTCCTCCTCGACGGCATCTGGGAGGACGAGGTGACCCCGGACGACCTGGCGTCGCGGGCGTTGTCCGCTGCGCAGGCGTCGTCCTACGCCTTCCGCGTCGCGAGCGAGGGGACCACGGCGACCGCTCAGCTGGGCGAGGTCGACGTCTCCGAGTTCCTCGAGTCCGAGACCGGCAAGTGGGCTCAGGGCTTCATCGGGATCGTCCGTGTCGGCGAGTCGCTCGTGCACGTCTCGCACGCTCTCGGCGAATTGGCGCGCAGCCTGCAGCAGGTGAACCTGGAGCAGTCGGAGATCGTTTACCAGGTCGAGGCCGACATCGAGGCCGCGCAGCGACAGTCCGCTGTCGCCGGCGTCGACCCCGCCGACCGGATCGCCGAGTTGATCGCGGCGGCCCGGGCGCGGGCCACTGAGGTCGCCGACAAGATGCCGACCCCGGAGCAGTCCACCAGGCGGAAGAAGCCCGCCGTCGGTCTGGTCAGCGGGTTCATGGCCTTCGGCCGGGTGCCCGGCACCAGCACGGAGGCCGGCGAACGCAATGGTCGCGTCGCGCGCAACGGGCACGCCCGCAACGGCGAGGCCCGCAACGGATACGCGGTGCGCGACGCCCGCGCAGCACAGAACGGACACGCCGAGCGGAACGGTCACGCGGAGTTCGACGAAGCCGCGCAGACCAACGGGACGACTGCGCACGAGGCGATGGTCGGGGATACCGCGTCGGCCGCTCCGGCGTCCGCCACCGAGCAGGATGTCGCGGTCCCCGTCGAGCAGGACGCCGCCGCTGCCGCGCAGAACGCCTTCGCGAACTCGGGCGACGAGACCACGCTGGTCCTGGGTTTCATGTCCTTCGGACGCACACCGTCGAGCGCGCTGCATCAGGAGGCGGAGGTCGTCGAGCCGGCGGAGAGCGTCGGGGTCGACGCCGACGAGTACGTCGCTCCGCAGATCGAGGATGCCCCGCCCCCGGACGCTTCCGCCGCGGCTGACTCCGATCTCGGCGTCGCCGAGGTGACCGACTCCGACACCGCCGACGTGGCACCGGTTTCCGAGATCGACGAGCCGGCCGCTGTCGACAGCTTCATCGACCTCGGCAGGGTGCCCACGGCCCGCTCGCTACCGTCCGCTGACGACGCGGTGGTGCCGCAACCGCTGATGAACGGCTTTCTGGCCTTCGGGCGAACGCCCGCGGCGAACGGGAACTCCGCGGCAGCCGTGCGCGCCGAGCCGTCTGCGGCGTCCAGCGGTCCGATCCCGATCATGCCGCCGGCGCAGTTCGTGCCGATTCCGGCGTCGAGCCCGGTCGTGGACGAGGTAGTGGCGCAGGCGGTCGACGAGGCCCCCGCCGCGCTTCCCCTGGCCGACCGGGCCAGGTCCGTTCCGGCGCCCGCGGTCGACGACGACTTCCTCGCGTTCGGACGTGTGCCGTCCACCGGTGCGTGGGCGGGCGCGGGAGCGGTCCCGACGGTGCCGTCGTCGCGCGCACCCGAGGCGGCCGCGGCCGTCGGGCCGACCGAGGAGATCGAGCGGGACGCGGTCGAGACGGGCGTCGAGCCCTCGGCGCAGGACGTCGACGATGTGCGCGATCTCGGCCAGGGTGCGCCGGACGAGTCCGTGGACCCTGCGGACGTCTCCGTCGAGACCATTGATCGTGTGGAGGATCCCGCCGCGGCTGACGTGGAGATCGCGGACGACGAGATCGCGGACGACGAGCACGACGACGAGCACGAGGACGCTGAGATCGCGGGCGAGGAGACCGTGGTCGACGAGCACGAGGCCGAGATCGGCAGTGCCGGAATCGAGGACGGCTCCGTCGACGATGCGGCCGATGCTTCCGGCACGGACGTCGACGCCGTCGAGGTGGCAGCCGCGCCCGAACCCGCGGTCGACCCCGAGCCCGCGGTCGACCCCGAAGCCGCGGTCGACCCCGAGCCCGAGCCCGTCCGGCCACAGCGCCCGGTGCGGTCGACGGTCAAGGCGGTCAAGTTCTCCGACCTGATGAAGGCCGCGGGCAGGAGCCCCGTCGCCGCCGCGCCGGTGCCGTTCGCCGTAGCCGCGGCCGCGGACGAACTCGCGGCAGTGGAGCCGCCGGCGGAGCCCGCGGCCCCGGTCGCACCCAAGGCCCCGCCGGTGCTCGCCACCGGACCGGCGATCCTGGGTCGCACGGAACCGCTGGTGCTGAAGAAGCGGGCGTCCCCCGCTGTGCAGCAGGTCCACGATGCGGTCGCCTCGATCCTCGGCTCGCTGCGCGGCTCTCCGCACGGCCCGGACTCGGGGTTCCATTGGGCCGCGGGATTGCTCGAGAACGACGCGGAGACGATCATGGTCGTCACGACGTCGGACGCGGGTTGGCTGCCGCCGGGCGTGGTGATCCCCGCGGGCGCGCGCGTCGTCTGGAACATGCCCACCGGCTACCGCTGGGCGGCCATCGACGACCCGGTGCGTCTGCTCATCGAGTACGCCACGCTCGAGGAGTACTCGCTCACCGCCGTCGCCACCACTCACCCGAGCCGCGTGTACAGCGCGGTCGTGGGCGCCGAGAACGTCGTCGGTGTCGATCGACCGGGCATCCTCCTCCCGGGAGGCCGCGGCAGGCTCGAGGCCACTGTCTCGCCGGCTCGGCTGCAGCACATCCGGTCGTTGAACTCGGACGAGGCGGGTCGTCAGGCCCGGGCACTCGTGCGTGACCTGGAGTCGCTGGCCATCGCCCCGGAACACGCGATCGGGATCGAGGCCGCCCGGCTGGATGCGCGCTGCTTCCTCGAGGCGAAGGGGGAGGTACCGCCTGCGGTGCTCGACCAGCTGAACCGGGACGAGCAGGCGCTCGGCGACGTCCTCCGCCTCGATCGCATCCCGGCCTCGGCCGATGATCTGTTCCGCAGTGCGCCCGATGCCCGCAGGTTGCGGGACCGCATGATCGAACGCGCGATCGTGGTCACGACCCTCGCCGCGGCGTACGGCGACGTCGAGTCGGCCCTCTACGCATGGACGTTCGCCCGGTTCCTCGCGGGCCAGGACCAGGACTCGACTCAGGCACGATGACGACATCGAATCCGACTGCCCAGCGGTACTTCTCGCTCGGGCTGCGATCGCTCGCGGCGCGTACCGATACGAAGGAGCCGGCTCAGGCCTTCCGTCTCGCCGTCGAGGCCGACCCCACGATGTGCGATGCATGGATGGGCCTGATGGCCGTCGACAGGTCCCGACTCGGCGATCCCGCAGCCGCTCGCGGGCTGCTCGATTCCGCCCGCAACTTCGGTGCGGAACTGCGGCGCAACGGCATGGTCGTGGATCCCACCGAGGGTGCCCTCGGGCTCAAGATCCCCGTGCAGATGGGGGTGGTCGAGCTCGGGATGCCGGTCACGGATGTGACCTACGCCCGTGCCGGCGCAGCGGTGATCCTCGCCCAGGCCGGCTTCCTCGCCGAGGCGGCGCGGGAACTCACGCGTCTGCAGCGCGAGGTGACCGCCGACTCGCCGGCGCAGCGGAACTACCTCCGCTACCTGTGGATCTGTCTGCTGGGCCTCGCGCACCGCTGGCCCGATGTCCTTTCGACGGTGTCCGACGGCCGCGAGCCGCTCTGGGTCTCGCCCGAGACCGACGGTGCCGTCCGGTTCTGGCAACTCGGGGTCACGGCGCTGACGGCGCGGGCCCTCGTCGGGACCGGCGACGCCCACCAGGCGCTGTCCGCGACCAGGACCGCGCTCGCGTCGGAGGACTTCAAACTCGTGCAGGCGAGTCTGATCGTCACGCAGGCGTACGCCCTGCGCGCCACGGGCGACGAGGAGGGCGCCGTCAAGCTGGTGCGCGACGCCCGTGCGTGGATCTCCAACCGCGCCGATCTGGACCACGCGGCCACCGGGAGATCCTTGGAGGTGGTCACCGCGCAGTCGATGACGACCCGCACCGACCCGTGGAACCCGTCGTCGGGTACGACCGCGCAGGAGATCGAGCAGGAGACGCTGGATCGGCAGCGCGATGCCGTCCTGGCCGACGCCTGGCGCGAACTGGACGGGCTCGTGGGCAGCCCCGACGTGAAGTCGCAGATCCGTCGTCTCGCGTCGAAGGTCGAGATGGACCGGGAGCGCAAGCTGCTCAGCGAGGAGCTCGGGGAGGAGTACAGCGAGGAGGAGATGCGCCTGTCGGCGATCATCACCGGCCCGCCCGGCACCGGCAAGACGACCGGCGTGCGGATCCTGGCGAAGCTGTACTACGGGCTCGGCGTGATCGCCCGTCCCGAGGTGTTCGAGCACCAGCCCAGCGACATGATGACGGGCTACGTGGGGCAGGCGGGTATCCGTACCAACAAGCTGATCGATGAATCCCGGGGCGGCCTGTTCTTCCTCGACGAGGCGTACGGGCTCGTCGCGGGTGACGGCGAGGACCAGGCCTCGCGCTTCGGTCGCGAGGCGCTCGAGGCGCTGCTGGCGCGGATCGAGAACGAGGGCGACAAGCCGCTGCGCGAGAAGGTGGTCGTCGTGCTCGCCGGGTACGACGATGACATGAACCGTCTCCTACAGGTGAATCCCGGACTCCCGCTGCGGTTCCCGACGCGGATCTCGTTCAGCTCGTTCTCCCCGGACGAGTTGGTGGCGATCGCGGAGTCGGTGGCGGCGAGGAGTCGCGAGGAGCTGGGGGAGGGTGTGCGCGCCTATCTCGAGGAGCACAACAAGCGGCTCGCCGAGGTCAGCGCCCTGGATCTCAAGGGGCGCATGTGCTCCGGTGTGGACCTCATGTCGAATGCGCGTTTCATGCGCACCGTCATCTCGGGCGCACGGGGCTTCCGCGATTTCCGGGTGAGCGCCATCGACCGCTCGATGCTCTCGACCGAGGAGAAGCGCGCCCTGCTGCGCACCGTCGAGCTGGAGGACGTCCGGCTCGCGTACGAGGAGACCCTGCGCGTATCCCCGAACTTCCCGTGGTCGGAGTGGCACTTGTTGGCGGAATGGCAGGCGGAGGCGAATGGCTGAGACGACCCCGGACCCGTCGAACACGAAATCGGGCCTGCAGGAGCGGGTCCGCGGATTCCGGCTCACCTCGAAGTACCAGAAGTCGGGCGAGGCGTACCTGCAGCGCCGTAACGAGGAGGCGCTGGTCCGCCGCGATACGCGGTGGATCGACGACGTGAAGAAGTACCAGGGTTCGCCCCTGTACATCGCCCTCGCCGCCGGCCTGATCGGTGTGCTGGGCTGCGTCATCGGGGCGGTGATCTTCCCCGCGGGCAAGGTCAAGGACGGCGACATCATCCAGGACAGCCAGACCGGTGCGTTGTACGTGAAGGTGGGCGGCGCGCTCAGCCCGATCCCGAACGTGGTCTCGGGACAGCTGATCATCGGGTCCCCGGCGAAGCCGGTGCAGGCCAAGTCGTCGGAGATCGAGAAGCTGCCGCGCGGACCGATGGTCGGGATTCCATACGCCCCCACGGTGATCCGCAACTCCGACAGCACCTCCTCGCGGTGGACCGTCTGCGACACCACGGCGACCGGATCGGCTGTGCCGCTCGATCCGTCGACCGGCCTTCCGACGACCGCCACCTCGGACGTGAAGGTGACCGTCATCGGCGGGGAACCGACGCCCGCCGACGGTACGGACGAACTGACCGGCGACCGCGCCCGCCTCGCGACCTTCGACGGCCAGACCTGGCTCGTCTACGAGCACGACGGAGTCGTCGGTCGCGCACGGCTCGACCTCGGCAACTCCGCGATCCGGGAGACCCTGGGGATCTCGATCGACCAACGCGTGATCCCCATGTCCGCGGGCCTGTTCAACGCCCTCGCCGCGCGCGAGCCGATCGACGTCCCGCCGATCAGCGACCTCGGGAAGCCGGTGCGGTTCCCCAACTCGGACAAGCTGCTCGTGGGAACGACGCTGCGAGTCCCGACCGTCGACGGGAGCTGGACCTATTACGTCGTCGCCGCCGACGGCATCCAGCAGATCGGGCAGACCGCCGCCGCCATCCTGCAGACGGTCTCGCCCGTCAAGAGCGGCGTCGTGGAGACCGAGGCCGCCAAGGCGAACCAGTGGCCCAAGGTGGGCGGCCGGATCGCGGTGGAGCACTTCCCGGCGGGCAAGGTGCGGATCGAGGACACCACCGCCGACCCTGTCACGTGTCTGGCCTGGGCGCACGACGGCGACAAACCGACTGCGTCCCTGAGCGTCCTGGTCTCCAGCGGGCTGCCACTGACCCCCGAGCAGAACGGGGCCCGGATCCCGCTGATCGGAGCCGCCGGATCGGCGGGCACCGTCGCCGACGATGTCTACCTGCCGGCGAACAGCGGCCGGTACGTGTACGCCACGGGCTCCGCGCAGGACTCGCGGGAGCACAGCGGCGAGTTCTGGATCGCCGACACCGGGATCCGCTTCGGCATCGACGATCAGGGCTCGAACGAGGTCGGATCCACCGCGAAGGCGCTGGGCCTGCGCAACCCGGTTCCTGCGCCGTGGACCATCGTGAGCCTCCTGGCGCAGGGGCCGACGCTGTCGCAGGCGAGCGCCTCCATCAAACACGATGGCGGCGCGCAGGACCCGGTCGTCGCGAAGTTCGATCCACGCGGCACGAAATGAGGGACGGACGATGAGCAGGCAGGTCTTCGAGCCCCCGCTGCACCCGAAGAAGGAGCCGCGGGTCATCAAGAAGGAGGTGGAGGTCCGCACCCCGGACACCATCGACGAGGTCGACCCACCCGGCAAATGGCGCACGGTGATGATGCCGGTGATCATGGTGGTCGCCGTGCTCGGGATGCTGTTCATGATGATCCGCATGAACCGGGGCTTCAACCCGGTGATGCTGCTCATGCCGATGATGTTGCTGTTCGGCATGTTCGCGTACATGGGCGGAGGCCCCGGCGGCAGCGGCAGCAAGTCCAAGGGCCAGCTGCTGCACGACCGCAAGCAGGCGAGTCGCTCGATCGGCGCCTCGCGGGAGAAGGCCCTCGCACGCGGCCGCAACTACTACGACGCGCTCGCGCACGCCTATCCGGACCCGGCCGTCGTGGCCTCGCTCATCGGCACGGAGCGGATGTGGGAGGTCGGCGACGGTGACCAGGAGCGACGGAGCCGCTTCACCGCGGCCCGGTACGGGCGGGGCCGCATCGTGCCCAAAGCCAAACTCCTCACCCCCGAGGCGCCGGACGGCGAGTTCCTGGATCCGGTGCAGTGGACCGAGACCGTCAAGTTCCTGCACACGCACTCCACGGTCGCCGACATGCCGGTCGCGTTCACCCTGCGCAACCTGCCCGTGCTCGGCGTCGGTGGCGATCGGGAGCGCAGCGCGGGCATGGTGCGCGCGATGCTGAACCATCTGGCGATCACCCACGGTCCGGACCGGCTCCGCATCGCGGTCGTCGCCGACACACCCGACGGCGGTCGCTGGGAGTACCTGAAATGGCTACCGCAGGTGCAGCATCCGACGCTCATCGACGCACTCGGTTCGCGCCGCATGATCTACGGCAACTGGACCGACTTCCTCGAGGACCTGGCCGGCGGCGACGAGCAGTCGGTCGCCGAGGGGGACCGCATCGTCGATTACGCCCGACCCTTCACCACCGAGTCGGAGGTCACCGGCCGCACCCGGCACACCGTCGTCATCGTGGAATCCGCGGAGCGGGCCCGGATGACGGACCAGGCGATCGCCTCTCTCGCGGACGTCACCTGGATCCTCATCGCCCCGCCCGACGGCGTCATCGACTCCTTCCCGCACGCGGTGCTCCTCGACGTCGACGAGGCGGGCATCGTGACCCGGTGGGACTCGGACCTCCCGCTGGAGGCGCCCAAGGAGATCGCCCGCGCCGACTACCTCGACCTCGTGGACGCGCACACCACCGCCCGGAAGCTGGCCCGCTGGGAGTTGGAGACCACCGCCTCGCTGCTCTCCAAGGAGCGGCACGACACCGGTCGTGATTGGGCGAACCTCGTGCAGGTCGACGATCCCGGGGCCATCGACGTCGTCGACTTCTGGCAGCGCATCAAGCGGTTCGACGACCCCCGTCGGCTCAACTTCCCGATCGGCTTCGCGCCCGACGGGACCCGGATCTTCCTCAACATGCGCGAGGCGAGCCAGGGCGGCACCGGTCCGCACGGCGAGATGATCGGCACCTCGGGCTCGGGCAAGTCGGAGTTCCTGCGCTGCCTCGTGCTCGACGCGTGCCTGTTCCATCCGCCGTCGATGCTGAACCTGCTCCTCGTGGACTTCAAGGGCGGCGCGACCTATCAGGGCATGGAGGACATCCCGCACGTCGCGGCCGTGGTGACCAACCTCGAGAAGTCCGAGAGCATGGTCGATCGCATGATGGAGGTCATCACCGGCGAGCTCAAGCGGCGCCAGCAGCTCTTCGACAGCGCCGCCGCGAAGTACCCGTCGTTCAACATCATCGGGCTCACCGAGTACGAGAAGGCCCGCGAATCGGGGCACTGCCCGGATCTCGAGCCGATGCCCGCGCTGCTCGTGCTCATCGACGAGTACACCGAGCTCCTCGAGGCCAAGCCCGAGTTCGTCAACATCTTCAGCCAGATCGGGCGCGTCGGCCGGTCCGTGGGTGTGCACCTGCTGCTCGCGTCGCAGAACGCGGAGATGGCCCGCTCCCGTGGCCTGGAGTCGAACATCCACTACCACATCGCACTTCGTACCGGCACCGCCGGCGATTCGCGTGCGGTGATCGGTGTCCCCGATGCGAAGAACCTCCCCGGCAAGCCCGGCAACGGCCTGATCAAGACGCTCCACGAGGACGACCTGATCCGGTTCTACGCGGGATTCACCGGCAAGCCCTACTTCGCGCCGGAGGCGGCTCCCGAGCCGGTGGTCCGCGAGGTGGTCCAACCGACCGCCGACGACCTGTCCTCGCGCGGATTCACGGCCCGCCGCGTGGACATCCCGGACCTCGCCGCCGAGATCGTCGAGGAC
This sequence comes from Tsukamurella sp. NPDC003166, assembly GCF_040611135.1. Lineage (NCBI taxonomy): Bacteria > Bacillati > Actinomycetota > Actinomycetes > Mycobacteriales > Tsukamurellaceae > Tsukamurella > Tsukamurella sp. NPDC003166. The sequence goes on along the minus strand of NZ_JBEXNL010000007.1, from coordinate 131,656 downwards.
GACGAGATCGTGCGGACCGAGGAGGAACTGCTCGCGGCGCCGACGGTGTTCACAGTGGTCAAGGAGTTGCTGACGCAGGCCCCCGCGCGCCCGGCCTACAAGCCGTGGCTGCCCGAGCTGACCTCGACCACGCTGGACGCGGTGGCACCGTCGTTGAGCGCGGACGAGTGGGAGGCGCCGAAGGTGACCACACCCGCCACGCTCAAGGCGCCCTTCGGCGTGTTCGACGACCCCGCCAAACACCAGCAGCCCGTCTGGGAGCTGGACCTGTCCGGCGGCCAGGGCAACGTGCTGATCTACGGTGCGCCGCAGAAGGGCAAGACCACGGCGGCGATGACCCTCGTGACCTCGCTCGCGTTGACCCACTCCCCGGAGCAGGTGCAGTTCTTCGTGGTCGACTACACCGGCGGCGGCTGGATGCGACTCGAGGACCTGCCGCACGTCTCCCGGATCGCGACCCGCGCGGAGGAGGATGCGATCAACCGGATCGTGTCCCAGATGTCGGACCTGATCGATCAGCGTGTCAAACTCTTCCGCAAGTACCGGGTCAACTCGATGGCCGAGTACCGCCGGCTGCGCAGCGATCCGGCTGCGGAGGTCAACGCCGAGGACGCCTTCGGCGACGTCTTCATCGTGATCGACGGCTTCGATGCCGCGGTCACCGAGGGCGGCGTGTTCGAGGACAAGGTCGCCGTGTTGGAGGCGCTGGCCTCCGGTGCGCTGAACTACGGCGTCCACTTCGTGGTGACCACCGCGCGGAACACGGTTCTGCGCGGTCTCGCGAGCCACATGCACACCATCATCGAGGGCCGGGTGTCCACCGCGAGTTACGACATGTCCGTGGTGAACTCGCAGCGCAACAAGGTGGTCCCGGACCGGGCCGGTCACGTGATCACGACCGATCGCGAGTTGCTCGCGTTGGTGGCGCTCCCCCGCGCCGACGGCGACAGTTCGCCCGAGACGCTCAGCGCCGGCATCGAGGAGGTCGTCGAGCGGATCCGCCGGGCCAACACCTCCGGCGTGACGGCGCCCAAGCTCCTCGCGCTTCCGGAGATCGTGCTGCAGGACGACCTCTTCTCCGTGATTCCGGCTGCCGCGAGCGAGCGCGAGCGGGTGCGCCTGCCCTTCGGTGTGCGCGAGAGCGACGGCGGCCTCGCCGTCGCGGACTTCGGCCGCGAGGCGCACATGTTCGTGGTGGGCGAGGGCGGCTCGGGCCGATCCGCCCTCGTGCACACGCTGATCGAGGCGATCAGCCGCCGGTATCCCACGATCGACGACGGCGCCATCGCACTGCTCGACCCCAAGCGCGTGCACCGGGGCGCCTTCGCCCCGAACCCGAAGAACCTCGGGCTGCACGGCTCCGACCTCTACGACTTCCTGCGCAGGTGGCAGGACAAGCTCGTGGAGTGGATGGGGGAGGGCGAGACCGACCCGAACGAGGTCACCTACCGCCGCGTCCCCGACGCCGCCGACAGCGCGGCGCTCGCGCGACGGGACTGGTGGACGGGGCCCGAGGTGTTCCTCATCATCGACGACTACGACGCGGTCGTGGCGCGCGGCGACCGCGCCAACCCCCTCACCCAGACCGTGAAGCTGATGAACGACGGTGTCATTCGCGGCTTCCACGTGATCGTCGTCCTCAACGACACCGAGTTCTTGTACAAGGCCAGTTCGGACCCGCTGATCCAGTTCCTGGACACGCACAGCTCGATGGCGCTGGCCCTGTCGGCGGACAAGTTCAACCTCAACATCGCAGGTGAGCGGGGGCAGCGCTTCGGCATCCCGGGCCGCGGGCGATTCCATCCGGGCCGCGGCGCACCGTCGGACATGGTGCAGGTCGCCTGGAACGGGGTGCGGCGGGACGAGTCGGTCGCCGCGGAGGACGTTTGGGGATGAGAATTCTGGACAACCGGGGATTGACGAAGTTTGACAATTCTGTTTTAGTTGCAACTTGAAAATCAAGTAAAGGGGATAGCAGGTGGGCCTGAACGTGGCGCCTATACAGCTCTTGGCAGGAACCAACGAGGTCCTGGCGAACGTCGCCACCACCTCGGGCTTGATCGGTGGCGCCGCGGGCACCATCGGCGCGGTGGTGCCTGCGGGCGCCGACGACGTGTCGCTGCTGGTCTCGGCGGGTTCCGCCGCGCACGCGGCGAACTTCCTCGCGACCTCCGTGGTCGATCATGCGGAGGTGGCCCAGTACGGTGTCAGCCTCTCCGCCGTCGCGTCGACCTACATCATGGCCGACAACGCCGTCCAGTTCTGACGTGAGTGTGATGTCGTGACATTCCCTGCGCTTCCGCCCGAGGTCAACGTGGGCCGCCTCATGTCCGGGGCCGGCCCCGCGCCGGCCACGGCCGCAGCTGCTGCGTGGGCCTCGGTGGCGGCGTCGGTGAGCGCGCGCTCGGTCTTCCTCGGTTCCCTGCTCCCGCGCCTCGCGGCGTCCTGGCAGGCTCCGGAGACGGCGCTGATGACGCGCAACGTCGCGATGTACATGGCGCACAACGAGGCCGTGCGGGTCCAGGCGCTGCTCGCCTCCACCCGGCACACCAAGCAGGCGGCGGACTACTCGGCGGCGCTCGCCGGGATGGCCCAGTTGCCGGAGATTGCGCAGAACCACATCACCAACGGGGTGCTCAACGCGACGAACTTCCTCGGCGTGAACACCGCGGCCATCGCCGCGAACGAGGCGCAGTACGCGGCCATGTGGGCGCAGAACGCGTCGATGATGGCGGTGTACTTGGCGAACTCGGTCGCCAACATGACCTTCGAGCCCTTCATCCCGCCGAAGCCCATGGCCACGGCCATCGGCGTACCGATTCCCGCCGCCGCGGCCGGCGCCGCATCGGTCGGCGATGCGGTGGTCACGAAGATGACCCTCGCGGCGCAGGGCGCGCAGGCCACGGCCAGTATGCTCGCGATGCGCGTCGCGGGTGGCGTGCTCACCGGCACCAAGCTCGCCCAGAGCGTCGCGATCAACGCGCAACGGTTCGAGCAGGTCGCGTCGAACGCCGCCACCGCGGAGTCGCAGTCGCGCGACACTCCGGGCGCCGTGCGCTCCACCACCGGACAGCGGCTGGGCGGCGCGCTCGTGCAGCAGCTCGGCGGTACCGCGCCGCAGGTCGCGGGTGTGGCGGGCGGCGTTGCGGCCACCGGCGTCCAGCAGGTCCTGCAGGGCGCGGGCGGGGGCGCCCAGGCCGTCGGCGGCGGCGTGGCCGGCGGTGTCGTCTACCAGCCGATGAGCGCGCTCATCGGCGGCGTCAGCGCCGAGAACCGCACCGGCACCGTCGGGTACTACGGAGCCCGGCCCGGGTCGCCCACGCTCGAACGGATGTCCCGCGGCGAGCGGTCCACGAGTTCGGCGGCGGCCCTGCGGGCCGTGCCGGGAGCGACCGCGGCGCTGCCGCAGGTGGTGGCACCGTCGAACTGGATGACGGACGGCCTGACGGTGGCTCCCCCGCCCCCGCCCGTCCCGCGGGTGGCGGTCGAGCCGCTGCGGCCCGTCCTTCCCACGGGGACCACCGCGCCGGTCGCGCGGTCGAAGGGCAAGCAACGTGAACGGATCGTGGTGCCGGACACCGCGGCCGTCCCGGTCTATCAGGACTCGGTGCCCGAGTTCGAATCCGTTCCCGTCGACGTGCCGGCGAGTGGGGAGGCGCGCTGATCCCCGCCGTAGCGAACATCGACCGACACAACTCTGAACTGGAGGAATCATGCCCCCGCAGATCTACGAGCTGAACACCGTCACGCACGCCGCCGGTACCGCGAAGACCCACGACGTCGCCGCGACGACACTCGCGAACATCAAGTTCGTGCGCACGACGGCCGAGGCCTACCGCGCCGCCAACGCCGGTGACACCACGAACAAGGCCTCCGCACACATGGAGGAGCTCATCGCCGTGTGCAACGCCGAGCAGCAGAAGCTCGAGGCCGTGGCCGAGGCCCTGGGCCGCAACGGCGGCCTCATCTCCAGCACCGACGGCGACGCCGGCGGCCTGTTCACCGGCTACGTCGTCTAGACCGCCGCTACCACCGAAGGACAACGACGATGACCTCACCCTTGATCAAGGTCGACTACACCAGCTACGACGTGACCTCCCTGTCGCTGAACAAGGCGGCCGCGGTGGCCGACGCCAACATCGCTGAGCTGACCGCGAACAACACCGCGAACCTCAACGCGGGCAACTGGGTCGGTGTGGACCAGGAGAGCTACCAGCACGTCCACGAGGTGTGCCTCAAGGCCAACGAGAACCTCGCCATGGCGATCCGCAAGACCGGCGTGAACATCCAGACCGCCGCCACGATCCATCAGGCCGGCCAGGCGCAGGCCGCGGGCCTCTACGGCGTCTAGAACGATCGGGGCCGGTCGTGTGCCGGCCCCGCAGGGAACCAGGAGGGCGGGTAGCTGTGCTGCGCGAGGAACAGGCGGCGAAGCTGTCCGCCTTCGCCGTCGACGTCGACGAACTGCTGCTGTTGATGCGGCTGTCCGATGTCACGGAGTTGGCGCCGATCGTCCTGGCGGTCCACCCCACCGTCTACCGGCCGGACGACCAGCTGATGGTCGACCTCGCCGTGATGCCCGGCCTCCTCGCGGCGGGCCTGGTCGACGGCGCGGGGCGCGTCGATGCACAGGTGGCGCAGTGGCTTCGGGTGCTGCAGTCGCCGACCGCCGAGCTCGCGATCCGCGTCTTCGACGGCGACGCGGTGCTGCGCGGGGCGGCCGTGCGGCGCGCCGGTCAGGTGGTCGTCGCGTTCCGCAACGACGATCAGTTCACGGTCCAGGGGTTCACGACCGACCGCGAGGACTTCGACGCGACGATCGTGGAACCCTTCTGGCGAGTGCTCGGTGCCCGGGAGCCGGCCGAGTTCGACTCGCTCACCGTCGACGCCGCCGAGCTCGCGGAGATCGTCGCGACCTTCGATCCCTCCGTGGGCGACGCCCGCAGTGAACGGGCCATCCGCGGCAGGCTACGGGAGCACGACCTGTCGCCGCAGACCATCGACCTCCTGGTGGAGGTCGCGCGGTACTCCGGTCGACGGACCGAGATCGTCTACCACCGTGTGGATTCCAGTGGCGTTCGGGTGCAGGCGCGGTGGGCGGTCGGCGTGATGGACACCGATTCCGGCCGCGTGCTGTCGACCACGCAGCGCGGATCCGGCGGGTTGCTCGACGTGACGATCAGCCCCGGGACCCGGCGGAGGTTCGCCGAGGGGCTCGTGGAACTGGTCGAGCGCGGCGGTTCCGCCGGATGGTTCGATACCGCGAACTGAGAGCCCCACCCCTCTGGCTCTCTGACCTGCTCGTGTATTAATCTGCAAACATACTGATGAGTAAGAGAGGTGCAGTCCATGAGCGACGCAGCTACGAACGTTCGGGTGCCTTTTGTGCCGCAAAACGGCCATGGTGAGAACACCACCGCGGCCCCGGTGCTGCCCTCGACCGATACCGCCGCCGCGCCGGTGATCCGCCCGACCGCCCCCGCCGGACTCGTGTCCGAACCGGTGAGCGGCGAGTGGGAGGAACCCGCACTGCCCGAGGTCGATGACCTCGACGTGGCGGGCGTCGTCCCGACCGTGGTGGCGAGCTCACCCCTGGTCGTCCCCGGAGACGAGCGGCCCACCGCGGAGCAGCCCGTGATCGACGACGAGCCGGTGGGCCCGTCGACGCCGGCCGCGTCCGTCGATGCCGGCGGTGCCCCGACGTCGGATGCGAAGGCCGGGGTCCCGAAGGCCGACGAGGCGGTCTCGGACCGGTCCGAGCCCGCGCCGTCCGACGAGCCCGCGCTCCCCGCGCCCGCGGCGGTTCCCGCCGAGAAGGCCGCGCCGAAGCCCGTCGCCGCGCAGGTGCCCACCCAGCAGGGCGCGGGGGTCTCGTCGCCCGTGCCGGTCCCGCAGCAGTGGCAGGGGCAGAACGGGTTCGCGAGCCCGCAGGCCCCACAGGCTCCCGCCGCGCAGGCCGCTCCTGTCCAGCAGGCGCCCTTCCAGCCCGTGCCGCCCACCGGTCAGTTCCAGGCGCCCCAGGCGTCCGGACAGATCCAGCGCCCGGCGTCGCCGCAGCCCTTCGGGCAGCACGGCGCGCCGGTGCAGAACGGCCAGGCGCCGATCGCTCCGCCCCAGCACCAGCAGGCCCCGATGCGTCCGATGGGCGAGTCGGTCTCGGCGCCGATGTCGACGGCGTCGTCCTCGTTCAACCAGCAGATCCGGTTCTCGGACGCGGCGGTCCGCGTGTCCGGCTGGCGCGCCTTCCTGCGCCGGATGGGCCTGGACATCGGCCCCAGCGCGAACGATCAGGAACACGCCGAGCTGGTGCACCGCATCCGCGTCCCGAAGAACAAGTTCCACGTCACCAGCGTGTTCGCCGACAATGCCGGTGGCACCCTCATCGTCGGTGTTCTGGGCCAGATCCTCGAGCGCACCCGCGCCGACAACGTCGTCGCCCTCGACCTCGATCCCGACGGTGGCGACCTCGACCAGGTGACCGCGTGGCACCAGGGCGGGTCGACGGCGCGCACCCTGATCCAGCAGAGCGACCTGTCGGACCGCAACCAGGTCGACAAGCACCTCGCCGTCACCTCGACCAACCTGCACGTGCTTCCGAGCCCGTGGCGGTTCAACGGCCGCGACGTCGCCGATTACGACGACGTGCTGGACCTGTACTCGATCTTCCGCCCGCACTACAGCCTCGCGCTGGCCGACGCGGGCCGCGGCCTGCAGACCCTCACGGGAACCGGTGTCCTCGAGATCTCCTCGGCGCTGATCCTGCCGGCCTCGGCCACCACCCGCGGCGTGCGCAAGGTGGCCGCGACGATCGACTGGCTGCGGCACCACGGCTGGCACGGTCTGCTCGCGAACACGATCGTGGTGATCAACCACACCAAGCGGCGCAGCAGCGTCTCGGTCGAGCAGTTCGACGAGTTGTTCCGGGCCGGCCAGAAGCTGCGCGTTCACGAGATCCCGTACGACCCGCACCTCGACTCCGATCAGCCGATCGACCTGGACCTGCTGCGCAAGCGCACGGTCCGGGCCTTCGAGGAGTTGGCCGCGGACCTGGCCGACGGGTTCAACTCGGGCTACGAGCCCCCGGCAGCGCAGAAGCTCGCGGAGCTGCAGCAGGTGCGCACGAGCGAGGGACGCTAGCACGAGATGGTCTTCCCGATCACCCCGGAGCCCGCAGCCGGTACGCAGCAGGCGGGCCCCGGGCGGTCCGCCGTCCCCGAGCAGGTGCGCGTCCTGGTCGAGGTGGGGGAGAACTCCGTCGAGCGGAGCCTACTGGCCCGCCGTCGGCTGTCCGTCGTCATGGATTCGGTGATCCCGGGGCTGGAACAGATCTTCCCGGACCACGACTTCTCGACGACCGGCGCGTGGACCTTCGCCCGCGAGGGCGGCACCCCGCTGGCGCGCGACAAATCGCTCGGCGACGCCGGCGTGCTCGACGGTGACCGGTTGATCCTCGCGGAGACCTTCTCGACGCAGACCTTCCGCCCGCTCATCGAGAGCACCGCCGACGCGATCCAGGAGTTCTGCCGGCAGCGGTTCCGCCGGTTCGAGTCGACGACGGCGCGGGTGCTGGGCCTCGTCGCGCTGGTGCTCGGCGCGGGGGTGTTCGCGGCACTGGTGCTCACCGCATGGTTCGCGCACTCCAGCGCCCTGTGGTGGTTCCCGGTCGCGGCCCTCGCCGCGATCGCCGTGGTCCTGGCCGCCGTCTCGGCGGACCGCCAGTACGGCGCGCGCCAGGTGGCGTACGCCCTGCAGATCGCCGCGGTCCCGGTCCTGTTCACTGCCGGGTTCGTCCTCATCCCGCCGGACGGCGCCGCCGACGGTGCCTTCACCGCCGCCAACGTCCTGGTCGGCGCGCTGTTCGCGCTGATCGGCGTGGTCGTGCTCGGGCGCGCGAGCGGGCTCGGCGCCGCGGTCCTCGCGGGCATCGGACTCGCCACCGCCGTGACGGTGGTGGCGAGCGCGCTGTTCGCGTACACGCCGCTGGAACGCCCGGCGATCCCCGCGATCGGGGTGATCGGCGCTCTCCTGCTCGCGAACTGGGCGCAGGGGTGGGCGCTGATGCTCGCGCGCGTGCGTCCCGACACGCTGCCGCCGCCCGGCGAGGACATCGACCGCGGCGAGCTGGACGCGGCGTATCACGTGGACACCTTCGACGACGAGACCACCACCGAGCTCGCCCGGGCGCAGGAGAACACCGGCCTGGAGCGCAAGGCGCGCACCGCCGCGAAGCTCCTCACGGGGTTCTACGCGGCGATCGCGTGCGTGCTCGTGGTCTCGGCGCTCACCGTCCTGGTGCCGCACAGCCACTACTTCTGGGGCGAGGTCGCGATCGCCGCGCTGGTCTCGGTGATCTGTGTGCTGCGCGGCCGCACCCTCGACGACCGCGTGCACGCGAGCGTCTTCTTCGTCGCCGGATTCCTCGTGGCCGCGGGCCTCGCGGTGATCCTGATGACCGCCGTCGATTCCGATCTCGCACGCCTCGCGGTGATCGTGGTGAGCGCGATCGCGCTCGCCGCGTTCGGAACCGGTGCACTGCTGCTCGCCGATCGCGTGTCCACCGACCCCGCCGGCCACGGCCGCCCGCTGTCCGCGCGCCTGATGGGCCGTATCGAGTTCGGCGAGACCTTCGCGATCTTCGCCGTGGTCATGCTCGCGCTGTGGACCACCCGGGTGTTCGCGGTCATGCGTGAACTCGACCTGTCGTTCCTGAAGTAGAGGGTCCGTGCGCGCTATCCCACAGACGGCCGTCGCCCTGGCCGCCACCGTCACCGTCGCCATCACCGGGAGTTGGGCACCCGCCGTGTCCGGCGCCGTGGTGCCGCCCGTCGCCGACATCGGTGGCGCCCCGCCCGATTCCGACGGTCCGGAGCGTCCGCTGCGGTACAACAATCCCCGCTGCGTGGAGCCCGGCGTGCTGCCGAACTCGAACCTGGCAGCGGCACCGGCACCGTCGAACACCCTGCGGATCGACGAGGCGCACAAGTTCGCCACGGGCGCGGGCGTGACGGTGGCGGTGCTCAGCACCGGCGTGCGGGCGCAGGCGCGGCTGCGCGGCCTCGACGGTGCGGGCGACAACATGGTGGCCGCGGATCGCGGTCTGGTGGACTGTGATTCGACGGGGACGCTCGTGGCGGGCATCGTCGCCGCGCAGCCCGCGGCGGGCGACGGTTTCGTGGGAGTGGCGCCCGACGCGCGGGTCGTCTCGATCCGGGTCGACTCCGCGGCCTTCTCCCTGCAGAACACGCCCGCCGACGACGCGGATCCCAATCAGAGCCGAGCAGCGGTCACCACCCGCAGCATCGCCCGGGCGATCGTGCGTGCCGCCAACCGCGGCGCCAAGGTGATCCTGGTGCCGGAGCCGGTGTGCATGGCCGCGGACAACCCGTTCCGCCAACGCGAGATCGGTGGCGCGGTCGCGTACGCGTTGCGCGCCAAGGACGCGCTGGTCGTCGTGGGCGCCGGCGCGACGGACCGCAAGGGCGGCACCGTCGGGGCGAACGACTGCAAGGCCAATCCCGACCCGGACCCGGGACAGCCCGACGATCCCCGCGGCTGGCGGACGGTGACGACGGTCGCCACCCCGAACTGGTTCGACGGCCAGGTCCTGTCGGTGGGGGCGACCGACGCGCAGGGCACGCCGCTGGCCGGCTCGCTGAACGGCCCGTGGCTCGACCTGTCCGCCCCCGGCGCGGGGCTGGTGTCGCTCAGCTCGCGCGGTGGGGACGGCGTGGTGAACGGCGTCCCGTCGGAGCGGACGCTGGTGCCCTTCGCGGGCCCGGAGTTCGCGGCGGCCTACGCGGCCGGGACCGCGGCGCTCGTCCGCTCCCGGTATCCGCAGCTCAAGGCGACCGAGGTCGCGGCCCGGATGGTCGCGACCGCGCACGCCCCGGGCCGCGGCACCGACAACAAGGTCGGCCGTGGCCTCATCGACCCGGTCGCGGCGCTGACCGCGAACGTGCCCGCCACGGACGCCGACATCGACCCGCAGTCGGTGGAGAAGCTGCTCGTGCCGCCGCCTCCGCCCGAGCCGGACACGCGGCCGCGGCGCATCGCCGCGATCGTGGCCGGTGCGGGCGCGATCGCGCTGGTGGTACTGGGCGGCCTCGTGGCGCTGACCCGCCCCGGCCGGAAGCGGAGGGCGTGATGGAAGCGACGACTCCCACTCATCCCGAGATCGCCCGACTGCGAAGGCTGTTCGGTATCCGAGTCACCCTGCGCCGGGCGCTGGTGTGGGCCGTGCTCTCGACCCTGCTCGCGGCGGTCCTCGTGGGCGCCTGGCCCCTGTGGGCCGTCATCGCGCTGGTCCTCGCGGGCGCGCTCGTCGCCTTCGTCTCCGTGCACGGCACGGTGCTCACCGAGCGGATCGGTGCCCGGTGCCGCTACCTGCGCCGCCGGCGCCGTGCGTCCGGCGGCATCCCCGGCCGCGTGATCGATGTCGACGGCTGCGGCGTCCGTCAGGGCGACGGCTACGACCTGGTCTCGGCGATCGAGCTCACGGCGGACCCGTCGGAGACCCGCCTGCGCGAGGGCCGCGCCTACGCCGCCGATACGGTTCCGTTGGACCTGCTGGCGACGATGATGACGCAGTACGGCCTCGATGTGGACATCGACGTCGCGTCCGTGGGCCGCCGGGTACCTCCGGGACCCGCGTACCGCGCCTCCTACGCACAGGGCGTGCGGTTCTACTCCGCCATGGCGGAGCGTTCCACGTGGCTGGTCCTGCGGGTGAACACGCAGCGCAACCTCGCCGGCATCGTGCGCCGCGGGCCCTCCCGCACCGCCGGCCCGAAGGCCCTCATGGCCGCGACCCGCCGCCTCGAACAGCGCCTGCAGGAGCGGCTGATCCGCGCCCGCGTGCTGCCCGCCGCGGAGCTCGCGCGCCTGGACGCGCGCATGACCTTCGGCGCGGATCCCCTGGGCGGCACCGAGAACTGGCAGAACATCGAGCACGGCACGGAGTTCGCCACCACCTACCTCGTGGACCCCGTGCGCACCTCCACCGACAAGCTCGACCGCTGGTGGGGTCTCGACAGCGACAGCACCGCCGTGGTGCTGCGCCTGCGCAAGGCCACTGCGCAGTCGCCGGTCGAGATCAGCGGACTCGTGCGCTACGACACGGCCGTACCGATCGTCGACGACCTCGACGACGCCCTGGTCCCCATGCCGGGCCGCCAGATGGAGCTCGCCCGGGGCACGCTGCCCGGCGGCGGGTCCAGCATCGTCGACCTGCCGTCCGCGCCGCTCACCGATCTCGGCGCCGTCGAGATCCCCGTCGGCCCTGCGGGTCCCGTGTGGGGGATCTCCGGGAACGATGCCGTCGCGCTGCCCCTGTTCGACGGTTCGCCCGTCCCCGAGACGCTGCGCGTCGAGTTCGCGACCGAGCTGATCGCGCTGCAGCTGGTGCTGTTGCGCTCGGTGGGTGCGGGCGCGTCGGTCGCCGTGCACACGAGCCGTCCGGACCAGTGGGCCACACTGGCGAGCACTCTCGCCGATCCGGCCCGGTTCCGGATCGCCGACGGTCCCGCCGGGCGCCCGGCGGACATCACCGTGCTCGACGGTGTTCCCGCCACCGCGGTGCCGGAACGCACCATGCTGACCCTCCGAGCCCCCGGCGCGGTGCTCGTCGACAGCAAGGCCGACCTCGTCGTCGAGCAGGTCTCCCCGTCGAAGCTGCGGGTCGTGATCGGCGACCGAGGCGCCTTCGAGGTGGTCCTCAACCCCACCGACGAGGAGCTGCGGTACTGCGACATGCAGGTTCAGCAGTCCGTACCCGTGGTGCCCCTGCCGCCGCCCCCGCGGATGCCGCGTCAGGCGCCGACCCAGCCGCGGCTCACGCCCGCACAGCCGCCGGTCACCGGACAGGCGCCGGTCGGTCACCCGATGCAGGTCCCCCCGACCGCCCTCCCGCCGCAGACCGCCGTCCCGGCTCCGCCTGTCCCGGCTCCGCCGGTGGCGGCTCCGCAGCAACCGGCACGGCATGCGGTGCCACCGCGGTCCGAGCAGCCGCGGCCGGGGACGGGCGCACCGTCGACGCCGCCCGCGCCGCCGGTCCGGGCTCCGCGCCCCGTCCGGCCGCTCCCCCCTCCGCCCTACGAACGGGGTAGCGGTGCTCCCCGTAAACAGGGGGGGAACCGATGGGTGCGTCCGTCGCAGGACCAGGGCGGTGACGGACCGGCCCGCCGTCCGGTGCGTCCGCCGACCGCACCGCGATGGGGTCAGTCCACCGAGCGCCCGCCCTCCGACGAGCCGCCAACCTCACGTTAAGCGGCTCGCAACCTGCAGCGCGGTAGATTCATGACGCTGTAGACGTGCGTGAGTGGAGGTGTCGTGGTCGCCCAACCTGGTGAATCGATCGCGGGGTACGTGATCGAGTCGGTGCTCGGTACCGGTGGCATGGGCACGGTCTACCGGGTCCGGCACCGCACGCTGCCCCGGTCCGTCGCACTGAAGGTCCTGCAGAGCCAGCTGTCGGCGGATCCGTCGGTGCGGGCGCGGTTCGATCGCGAGGCGGACCTCATCGCCGGGCTCAAGCACCCGCACATCGTGGACGTGTACGACCGCGGAGAGTCCGACGGGCACCTGTGGATCGCGATGGAACTGGTCGAGGGCGGCAACCTCGCCGAGATCGTGCAACGCGAGGGACCCTTCAGCCTGGACCGCGCCGTCGCGGCGATCGAGCAGGTCGCGGACGCGCTGGACTACGCGCACCAGCACGGGATCCTGCACCGGGACGTCAAACCCGCCAACTTCCTCGTGGACCGGGGCCGGCGCGGAGAGCAGGTCAAGCTCGCCGACTTCGGTATCGGCGCGGCGCAGACCGAGGTCGGGCAGCACACGCAGGCCGGAACCGTCGTCGGCACGCTGGCCTACACCGCTCCCGAGGCGCTGCTCGGCAACCCCATCGACCACCGCGCCGACATCTACTCGCTGGCGTGCGCGGCCGTGGTCCTGCTGACCGGCGCCCCGCCGTTCACCACCACCGTCTCCGGGCAGCTCATGCTGGCGCACATCAGCCAGAACCCACCGAGCATCCGGCTCAAGCGGCCCGACCTCTCGCCCGAGATCGACCACGTGTTGGGCCGGGCGATGGCGAAGAACCCGGCGGACAGGTACTCCACCGCCGGCGAGTTCGCGGATGCACTGGCCGCCGCCGCGCGCCGCATGTCCGGCGCATCGGGCATGGCGCCGCCCACCGCGCCGGTGGGCACGAACTGGCAGGGCACGCCGTCGAATCCGGCGCTGGCGACGGGCTTCAACCGGCCCGCGCCGGCGCCGGGAACGCTGCCCGGGTTCGCCGGGCCGCCCGGGTACGGCCCGAGCGGGCCGACGGGGACCAGCAGCCCGTCGATGCCCGGCGCGCCACAGCGCAGGAGTCGCAAGCCGCTGCTGATCGGCGGAGCGGCGGCACTCGTCGTGGTCCTCGGCGCGGTCCTGGGATTCGTGTTCCTCGGCGGCGACAAGGACACCGGGCCGGCGCTCGACGCGTGGAGCGCGCGCACCGTGACCGATGTCAACGGCGAGACCAAGCTCGACGACCGGCCGCAACGCATCGTCGCCCTCGGCGCGGGCGACGCGGAACTGGTGTCTGCGTTGGGCTTCGACGTCGTCGCCGGTGCGAACGGCCCGAAGTCGGAGCTGCCCTCCTGGGTGCCCGCGCTGGCGAAGGTGCCGACGGCGGGGACGGCGTCCAATCCGGACAAGTCGGTGATCGAGAAGGCCAAGCCCGACCTCATCATCGACACGGACCCCGCGGCCGCGAACACGGTCAAGGATCTCAAGTCCCTGGCGGGTGGCCGCGCCATCGCCGTTCCCGAACAGGGCAAGTCGGGGTGGACCTGGCAGGAGCAGCTCGCGTTCATCGCCGAGGCGCTCGGCGCGAAGGGACGCGCGGACGCGGTGAAGAAGACCTACGAGGCCAAGATCACCGAGCTGCGTTCCGCGCATCCGGATTTCAACGGCAAGAAGCTGGACGTGGTGCACTACGACGGCTCGTCGACGCGGATCGCCACCAGCTCCAGCAATCCCTTCCAGCTGCTCGGGCTGCTCGGCTTCTCGATGCAGACGCCGGTCTCGGGATCCGGTTCCGGCTGGATCACGTTGGGCTCGTCGGACTACTACAAGGCGGTCAACTCCAGCGACGTCGACCGCACGATCGTGGCCCGCACCGACCCCGCCGCGGGCAACGGCGGCTTCGACGGCATCCCCTCGTCGTTGATCTACGGCGTGCCGATCATCATCGTGGACAAGACGAACGGCGTCGACGCGTTGATCTACGGCGGACCGCTCGCGATCGATACGGTGGAGTCGACGGTACTTCCGGCGATTTCGAAGGGGATCAAATAGATGGCCGAGCAGACGCTCACCGAGGACGACCTCACCCGCTACGCGGCGGCGCTCGCCGAAGGTAGGAAGCCGCTCGTGTACCTGGTCGAGGCCGTCCCCAGCCTCGGCCTCGCCGCCGGCGCGTCGGCCCGGGTCCTCGAGGTCGACGGTGCCACGGTGACGGTGAAGCCGACCGGCGTGGACGACCAGTTGCCCTACGAGGCACGGGAACTGCGGTCGACGAAGCAGCCGAAGCCGGTCAAGCGAGCGCCGAAGAAGGCGGTCGCCGCCGGGTCGGCGCCCGCGGCACCGTCGGGCCCGGCGGCGGGTGGCGCACCGTCGGGCGGGCGCCCGGGGACGCCCGCGCCCAAGGCGGCGCGGTCGGTGACGATCACGCTGCACGTCGGCGCCGACAACACCGCCTCGCTCAAGGTGACGCGGAACGCGCAGAAGCCGGCCGGTGCGTCAGGCATCGCCCTGCCCGCCGTGCACAAGGCCCTCGCGGGCCTCGGCGACAAGGAAGCACGCGCCGCCGTCGACGAGGTGCTGTCCGCAGCCCGCGACGCCGCGGCCGACAAGGTGGCGGCGCTGCAGGCCGAACTGGCGGCCGCCAAGAGGTCGCTGGCCACCCTCGACCGCGCCAAGCGGGGGAATGCGACGCCGGGGCGCGCTCGTTAGAGTGGGGCATGGCCCTCGACTTCCCGCATCTCGACCTGTCCGCCGATGAGGTACTGACCACCACCCGGTCCGTGCGCAAGCGTCTCGATCTGGAGCGGGAGGTTCCGCTCGGCGTGATCACCGACGCGCTCGAGGTGGCGCTGCAGGCCCCGTCGGGCAGCAATGCGCAGGGCTGGCACTGGATCGTGCTGACGGACCCCGAGCCTAAGAAGATCGTCGCCGAGTACTACCGCACGTCCTACTTCGCGTACGCCGAGGCCGGTGCGGCCGCGCGGGCCGCGAAGCCGCCGAAGGACCTCGAGACCGCTGAGAAGGTCGCCTCGTCGGCCACCTACCTGGCGGAGATCATGGAGCAGGTCCCCGCGCTGGTGATCGGCGCGATCCATGTGCCCGGCGGCGAACTGCCCGCCGGCAACCAGGCCGGGCTGTGGGGCTCGCTGCTCCCCGCCGCCTGGAGTCTCGCGCTGGCGCTGCGCGAACGCGGCCTCGGATCCGCCTGGACTTCACTGCATCTCGAGTACGAACGCGAGATCGCCGATGCTCTGGGTATCCCGGCGAGCGTTCGCCAGGGCGTGCTCATGCCCGTCGCGTACACGAAGGGCACCGATTTCAAGCTCGCCAAGCGTGCCCCGCTGGACACAGTGCTGCACGTCAACGGGTGGTGATTCCGCGGTACGCCGCGGTCGACCCGGGCGGTAATACGAACCGTCAGCGCGCCGCGTTCGCGAGCACCGCGTTCACGATGCGATCCATCGCGTCGTCGGGGACGGAGCGAGTGTAGTCGCGCGAGGTGTATGCGAGCACGACTGCGTTTCCGTAGACCGCAGCGGCGGAGAGGAGCTTGGTCCTATAGGCGGACTCGGCCCCCTGCGTCCAGGTGACGCGCGCCGTTCGTCCTGGCCAGAGCTCCTGGTGGTACATCGTCCATCGGCGCTCCGGCGGACCGATCCTGAACTCCGGCCCACAGGAGACGACGGCGTCGCGCACACTCTGGTAGACGGAAGCTGCGGTGGTCGAGTCGGCGAACGTGCCGATGGTGATACCGAGGAGATTGGTCGACGTGTTCGCGGCGGTCTGACCCGACTGTACGACGATCCGCTGCTGTGCTCCTGCCCAGATCGCCTGGGATGACGTGCTGGCGTCGTTGCATCGCTCGGGCACCGCGCTCCAGGCGGTCGAGTTCGACGCCCCGGTGCCGGAGAGGTCGATGGGGGTGATGCCGGCGTAGTCGATGCCGGTGGCCTCCGCGATCCGCGCGGCGGTCGGGAACAACGACACCACAGGAGCGACGAGGTTGGTCTCCCGGCTACCGGCCGCCACGGCGGCGGCCGCGGGCGTCGACGCTGCAGCGGCGGGGCCGGCCGCGGGGCCGGACGAGTCGTCGGAACCGACTGACACTGCGACGATGGCGATCACCGCCACGAGGATCGCCACGGCGGCGATCGCGAGGGCGACGACGAGCTGCCTACGGTTGCCGGTCGGCGGCGTCGCCGGCCCGTTCCCATTCGCGAGGGACATGCGAAGAATGTACCGGCGCTCAGTCAGAAGCCCGGCGGCGCGTCGATGCCCGCGACCGATGTCAGGCGGTGATGACGCCGACCCAGATGCCGGCGACCAGCCCGATGACCAGGCCGTAGAGGGCGAACAACCGCAGCGAGGAGCGGAACATCGTCGGAAGGCCTCTCGTGTTCGGGCGAATCAGAGCAGGACGGCGGCGATGAGTCGGCCGATCGGCACGCCCACGGCGAACCCGACTCCGATGAAGGCGACAGCGATGAGGCGCTCCTTGAGGAACAGTGTCCATGAGGGGTCGACCAGGGGTCGCTGCGACCAGCTCCACGGCTTGCCGTGTCGCGGTCGGGACCGGAACCTGCCGGACATCATCGCTCCTCGGCGGTAGTCGATGCGGCGGCATCCGGAGCCGCGGCGATCGTCGTCGGTCACTCGAACCATCCGCCGACCATCTTGCCCAAGCTCTTACCCACTTCGCTACCGATCACCGCGCCGATCCCTGCGCCGACCGCCGTGCCCACGGGGCCGGCGAAGGAGCCGACCGCGGCGCCAGCGAGTGCGCCCCCGGCGATACCGCCACCCAGCGAGCCCACAGTTTGGGTAATCGCTTGCGACCCAGAGGTTTTGCCGTTCTGGTAGTCGTTGACCCCGCCGTACACCGTTGCCGCGGCACCGGTCACGAAATTCGCCCGGGCGAGGAATTTTCCCGCGGCGGCCACGCTCGGGGCCGACGCTCCGCCCAAGGGGATGCCGTGCCGGCCTGGGGTCGCATGCTCGACGATCTTCGTCGCACCTGCTTCGCCGCCCCCGGTCGCCGCCGTCACCGCGGCGCTCGCCCAGTCGTAGGGCGTCTCCGGCACGGTGGTCGTGCCTGGGGGGACGCTCGTGCGGCCCGGCGCAGGTGTGCGGATCGCGCCGGGCGGGATCGGGCCGACGAACCACGAGGGGTAGACCTGGAGTCCGCCCGGTTGGGATTGGAGGGCGAGGAGTTGCGCGACGGCGTTGCGTGCCTGTTCGATGGGCCAGCCCTGCGGCGCCGTAGAGCCCCATGTAGTCGTCCTCGACGAGGGTCATGGCGGTGCCGTTGAAGAGTTCGACCGCGGAGGTGACGGCGTTGCGGGCGAGGACCGTCAGCGTCGCCGACTTCCCGACGGTGACCGCCATCGCCTGCGTCGCGGCGTCGTGCGTGGTCTTGATCGCGTCGTTGACGACCTTGGTCTCGCCGTACGCGGGGATGCCCAGATTCCCGTTGGGGATGGCGTAGGGCGTCTCGGCCGCCTGGGCAGTGCCGGCGTACCGCGTCCGAGGGTCGCCCGCAGTCCGCTGAACACGCCGCTGATGTAGTCGCGCGCGCCGCGTTCCACCCAGGCCCGGGAAGCTGGGGGCGACCTCGGGCTCGAGCAGTACCAAACCGCCCATACGCCCTACCTTTGCCCGTCGTCGTCGCGGCACGCCCGCCGCCACGCGAACCGCGGCCTTCCGTGTGTCTCCACGGAAGGCGCGAAACTCGGACAAATCGTATCAGGCGTCGACTGATCGACCGTGCGATGACCGGAACCTCGGCGCTCGTCGTCGGTTCGCCGACAGGGTGAACCGGACGGGTGGCCGATCAGAGGCCGAGGGCTGCGTCGACGAGGAAGACCAGCTCGTCGTAGAACCTCGGTCGGCGGCGCAGACGGCGGGTGCGGGCGAAGTCGTTGGCGATGGTCATCGCGGCGCCCACGGCGATCCGAGCCCCCGCCGCGTCGAGCGCACCGTCGGTCCCTGCGGGCCGGTCGCGGTCCGCCGCGGCCGCGAGGAGCGCCACCCAGCGCGCCACGTACGCCTTCTGCGCGGCGAGCAGCGCCTCGCCGCCCGACTCGATGACCACCTCGCGCCCGACGGTGAACGCGACGGCGAGGTCGGTGGAGGTCACGAGGTTCGCGGCGTACGACCGGACCAGCGAGCGCAACTCGACGGCGGGGTCACCGTCGGACACCCCGGCTGCACCGATGACGCCGATCTCGAGCGCGGCGCGTGCGCGGCCGACGACGCCCACCAGGATGGACCCCTTCGAGGGGAAGTGACCGTACACGCTGGGACCCGAAATGCCCACGGCCGCACCGATGTCGTCCATGCTCACCGTGCTGTATCCGCGGGAGAAGAAGAGCTCGGACGCGGCGTCGAGGATCTCGTCGCTGCGCAGTACGGGGGCGCGACGCGCGGGCGGAGCGGGCAGGACCGGGGCCTTCGACGGTGCCGCGCGCAGCACCCGCTGTGCGATCGTCTCGAGATCGGCGCGGTAGCGGCGGATGCCGATGCGGCCCCGGCTCGGCGGCACGGATCCGCCGACGGCGAGGACGGCCCAGGTCAGGACGCGGGCGTCGTCGTCGGTGATCTCGGGATGGTCGCGGCGCAATACCTCGGTCCAGGAACCGAGGACGGACTCGCTCGCGGCGATCATCTCCCCCGCCTGCTCCGCGGTGAGGTGGCGCCGGTTCCAGCGCCACAGGGCGAGTGGCCCCGGGGTCGAGACGGCCATGGCGAAGACCGCCGAGGAGAGGTCGTCGAACGTGGCGCCGGGCCGGGCCAGGACCCGCTCGGTGGTGGCCGACATCTCGTCCACCGCCGAGCGCATGGCGGCGGCGAGGATCGACTCCTTGTCCGGGAAGTGCCGGTACACGCTGGGGCCGCTGATCCCCGCGGCGCGCGCGATGTCCGACACCGACACGTTCCCGTACCCGCGGTCGAGGAACAGGCCGGTGGCGACGTCGACGAGTTGTCGACGCCGCTCGGCGGGACGCAGGCGCGTGGTCGGAGTAGCCATGGTTAACGTCACGATAGCCCACGATCCTGGTGTGATGTAGCCATCTACATGCATCTCTTTCCAATTAAGCTACAGACGGTTAGCCTGTAGGGGTGACGGGCTCCGTGGTATCCACGGGGGCCGGGAACACCTTCTTCGAAAGGACGGGAAGACCAAGTGTCTGACGCATTCATCTACGAGGCGATCCGCACGCCCCGTGGCAAGCTCAAGAACGGCTCGCTGACCGCGATCAAGCCCACCGACCTGGTGGTCGGCCTGATCGACGAGATCAAGAACCGCAACGAGAACCTGGACCCGGCGTCGATCGACGACATCGTGCTCGGCGTGGTCTCGCCCGTGGGCGAGCAGGGCGCCGACATCGCCCGCACCGCCTCCATCGTGGCCGGCCTGCCGGACACCGTCGCGGGCGTGCAGATCAACCGCTTCTGCGCCTCGGGCCTCGAGGCCACGAACATGGCGGCGCAGAAGGTCGGCTCGGCCCTCGGTGACGACCTCGTCCTCGCCGGCGGCGTGGAGTCGATGTCGCGCGTCCCCATGGGCTCCGACTTCGGCGCGCTGTTCTACGACCCGCAGTACAGCTACGACAACTACATCGCGCCCCAGGGCATCGGTGCCGACCTGATCGCCACCATCGAGGGCTTCTCCCGCGAGGACGTCGACCAGTACTCCGCGCAGTCGCAGGACCTCGCCGCCAAGGCGTGGGACGAGGGCCGCTTCGCCAAGTCCGTCGTGCCGGTCAAGGATCAGAACGGCCTCGTCGTGCTCGACAACGACGAGCACCGTCGCCCCGGCACCACCGCGGCCGACCTGGGCAAGCTGCGCCCCGCGTTCACCGTGATCGGCGAGATGGGCGGCTTCGACGCCGTCGCGCTGCAGAAGTACAACACGGTCGAGAAGATCAACCACGTCCACACCGGTGGCAACAGCTCGGGCATCGTCGACGGTGCCGCGCTGGTCCTGGTGGGCAACGAGGCCGGCGGCAAGAAGGCGGGCCTGACCCCGCGCGGCCGCATCGTCGCCACCGCGTCGACGGGCGCCGACCCCACGATCATGCTGACCGGCCCCACGCCGGCCACCGAAAAGGTGCTCGCCAAGGCCGGCCTGACCCCCGGCGACATCGACGTCTGGGAGCTCAACGAGGCCTTCGCGTCGGTCGTGCTCAAGTGGATGAAGGACTTCAAGCTCGATCGCGAGCAGGTCAACGTCAACGGCGGCGCCATCGCGCTGGGCCACCCCCTCGGCGCCACCGGCGCCATGCTGGTGGGCACCGTGCTCGACGAGCTGGAGCGCACCGGGGGCCGCTACGGCCTCATCACGCTGTGCATCGCCGGCGGCATGGGCTCGGCCACCATCATCGAGCGCGTCTGATCGCCCGCCGGAACAACAGGAGACTGAAGAAAACATGTCTGACAACATGATCCGCTGGGAGCAGGACGCCGACGGCATCGTCACGCTGACGATGGACGACCCGACCAGCTCCGCGAACACCATGAACGAGCTGTACGGCACGTCCATGCGCGCCACCGTCGACCGCCTCGAGGCCGAGGTCGAGTCCATCACCGGTGTCGTCATCACCTCCGCGAAGAAGACCTTCTTCGCCGGCGGCAACCTGACCGAGATCCGCAAGGCCACCAAGGCCGACGCGCAGCAGGTCTTCGACGAGGTGCAGGGCGTCAAGCGCGACCTGCGCCGCCTGGAGAAGCTGCCCAAGCCCGTCGTGGCCGCCATCAACGGCGCCGCGCTCGGCGGCGGCCTCGAGATCGCCCTCGCCACCAACCACCGCATCGCGGCGGACGTGCGCGGCAGCAAGATCGGCCTCCCCGAGGTCAGCCTCGGCCTCCTCCCCGGCGGCGGCGGCGTGACCCGCACCGTCCGGATGCTGGGCCTGCAGGGTGCCCTGATGGGCGTGCTGCTCCAGGGCCAGCAGATGGCTCCGGCCAAGGCACAGGCCGCCGGCCTCGTGAACGACCTGGTCGGCACCGTCGACGAACTGATCCCGGCCGCGAAGGCGTGGATCAAGGCCAATCCCGAGGCCTCGGCGCAGCCGTGGGACGTCAAGGGGCACCGCATCCCCGGCGGCTCGCCGATCGACAAGACGCTGGCCCCGAACGCCCCGGCGTTCCCGGCCAACCTGCGCAAGCAGCTCAAGGGTGCGCCCATGCCGGCGCCGGAGGCCATCATGGCCGCCGCGTTCGAGGGCACCTACGTCGACTTCGACACCGCCCTCGAGATCGAGTCGCGCTACTTCACCAAGCTGGCCACCGGCAGCGTCTCGAAGAACATGATCAAGGCGTTCTTCTTCGACCTGCAGCACATCAACGGCGGCGGCTCGCGTCCCGACGGCTTCGAGAAGTACCAGGCCAAGAAGGTCGGCGTCATCGGCGCCGGCATGATGGGCGCGGCCATCGCGTACGTCTCGGCGAAGGCCGGCATCGAGGTCGTCCTCAAGGACATCGACCTCGACGCCGCCAAGCGGGGCAAGGCGTACTCGGAGCAGCTCGAGGCGAAGGCGCTGGCCAAGGGCCGCACCACGCAGGAGAAGTCCGACGAGCTGCTCGGCCGCATCACGCCGACCATCGACCCGCAGGACTTCGCGGGCGTCGACCTCGTCATCGAGGCCGCGTTCGAGTCCGTCGAGGTGAAGAACAAGGTCTTCCAGGAGATCGAGGACATCGTCGAGCCCGACGCCATCCTCGGCTCCAACACGTCGACCCTGCCGATCACCATCCTCGCCGAGGGCGTCAAGCGGTCCGAGGACTTCATCGGCATCCACTTCTTCAGCCCCGTCGACAAGATGCCGCTGGTGGAGATCATCAAGGGCGAGGAGACCTCCGACGCCGTGCTGGCGAAGGTGATCGACTACACCCTGCAGATCAAGAAGACCCCGATCGTCGTCCACGACAGTCGCGGCTTCTTCACCTCCCGCGTCATCGGCACGTTCATCAACGAGGCCCTCGCGGCCATCGGTGAGGGCGTCGACCCGGTGTATCTGGAGCAGGCGGGCCAGCAGGCCGGCTACCCGGCCGCGCCGCTGCAGCTGACGGACGAGCTCACGCTCACCCTGATGCAGAAGATCCGCCTCGCCACCGAGACCGCGCTCAAGGCGGAGGGCAAGGACGTGCCGCAGCACGGCGCCTTCGCCGTGGTCGACTGGATGGTCGAGAACGGCCGCACCTCCAAGAAGGACGGCGCGGGCTTCTACGACTACGCCGACGGCAAGCGCACCGGCCTGTGGCCGGGCTTCCAGGAGCACTTCAAGTCGGGCTCCGTGAAGCCGGACTTCGCCGAGCTCCAGGAGCGCATGCTCTTCATCGAGTCGATCGAGACCGTGCGCTGCTTCGACGAGGGCGTGCTCACGTCCGTCGCCGACGCCAACATCGGCTCGATCTTCGGCATCGGCTTCCCGGCCTGGACCGGCGGCGTGCTGCAGTACATCAACACTTACGAGGGCCGGCCGGGCACGCCCGCCGAGGGCCTCGCGGGTCCGAAGGCGTTCATCGCGCAGGCGAACTTCCTTGCCGGCAAGTACGGCGAGCAGTTCACCCCGCCCGCCTCGCTGGTCGCCAAGGCCGAGGCCGGCGAGACCTACGAGTAGGTCAGCGTCGAGCACTCGCTCCGGCTGAGAGGTCCGGCATCACCCACGGGGCGGTGCCGGACCTTTCGTTTCCGGGTCCGACGGTGCGCCAACCCGTTCCGTTTCGGTACGCGATCCGTGGTGGTCGGGGAACGGTGGTGTCGTTCGCGGGGGCCATACAGAAACTGAATTTGCCCGGTGGCCGCTCCGGGCGGCCATCCTGCGTCGGCGCTGTCCGTTGGCGTTGAGTGGGGGACCGGCCGTCGCGCGGGGGACAACCGAGCCCCCGTCGGTGGAACGGCGTCTGGTCGGGGAGCGACTGCCGGGTAGGGGATTCGGTGCCGCGCCCGCGCCCGCGGGCACCGTCGGGCCCGCTACTCCGGACCGGCCTCGATGACCTGCTCCGCGACCTCCGCGAGCCGGACGTTGCTGTCCTGCGAGAGCCGGGCCAACAACCTGAAGGCGGCGTCGGAGTCGAGCTTGTAGCGTTCCATGATCATGCCCTTGGCCTGGCCGATCACGTCGCGAGTGGTGAGGGCGGCGCGGATCTGCTCCTTCTCGCGCACGGCGGAGAAGGCGACCGCCGCGTGCACCGCGAACAGGGAACCGATGGACACGGACTCGGCGTCGAACGCGTGCGGCTCGCGCGCCATCAGATCGAGCGTGCCGTAGGCGTCGTTCTGGACGTACAGGCAGAAGGAGAGGATCGAGCCCACACCCGCGGCCTGCGCCGCGAGTGCGAACCGGGGCCAGCGGTCCTCGGCTGAGGTGTCCTCGATGAGGATCGTCGTCGATTCGAAGGTGGCCCCCACGCTGGGCCCCTCCTGCAGGTCGCGCTGGACATCGGCGACCCGGTGCGCCTCGTCGCCGATCACCACCGGATGGGAGATCCCGCCCTTGGGGTCGACGAGGGTCACGCTCGCGAAATCCGCTCCCGGCACCTGCTCCACGGCGAACTGGGTGGCCGCGGTGAGAAGGGACTCCGAATCACCGGACTGTTCGCGCAGCAGCCTCGCGATCTCGCCCATCCGCTCGCTGAGGCTCAGTTCCTCGAGGACCACCTCCTCGGCCGGGGGCGTCTCGTGCACGATGCCGAGGATCGAGGGGAGCTGTTCAGTGGTCTGTTTGCGTGAAGGCACGGCCACCCGTTCTCCGCGCCGGTGCGGCACGGGATTCACAACGTGGGTATCCGCCGGTTGCTGGACGGGACAACGGTAGGACTATTACTGATCGACAGTTACCATATCGAGACCCGGCGCTCGGGGTCCAGAAACAGGCGATCCCCGGCGGAAACGCCGAACGCCGTGTAGAAGTCGTCGAGGTTGGACACGATGGCATTGCAACGGAATTCGGGCGGCGAGTGCGGGTCGATGGCCAGCCGCCGGACGGCCTCCTCGGGCCGGGACTTGCCCCGCCAGATCTCGCCCCAGCTGTAGAAGACGCGCTGCAGACCGTTCAGTCCGTCAATCTCCGTACCGGCGTCGTCGACGGTGCCGCCGGCCCGTTCCCGAGCGATCCGGTATGCGACGAGCGCGATGCCCAGCCCGCCGAGATCGCCGATGTTCTCGCCGACCGTGAAGCCGCCGTTGACGTGATGCTCGGATCCGTCCGGTTCGCCGGCCAGTTCCCTCGGCACCAGAGAGTCGTACTGCTCGATCAGCGCCCTCGTGCGCTTGCCGAACTCCTCGCGGTCGGAGTCGGTCCACCAGTCCTCGAGGTTGCCGTCACCGTCGTACTTGGCCCCCTGATCGTCGAAGCCGTGGCCGATCTCGTGCCCGATCACCGCGCCGATGCCGCCGTAGTTGACGGCGTCGTCGGCGTCCGGGGCGAAGAACGGCGGCTGCAGAATCGCTGCCGGGAAGACGATCTCGTTCATGCCGGGGTTGTAGTAGGCGTTCACCGTCTGCGGGGTCATGAACCACTCGTCGCGATCCACGGGCGCGCCGATCTTCGCGAACTCCCGGTCGTGCTCGAAGGCCTCGCCGCGGCACAGGTTGCCGATGAGGTCGTCGCGGCGGATCTCCAGGGCCGCGTAGTCGCGCGGCGCGTCCGGGTAGCCGATCTTCGGGGTGAACTTGCCCAGCTTCTCCAGGGCCCGCTCGCGCGTGGCGGGAGTCATCCACGGCAGCTCGGAGATCCGGCGACGGTACGCCTCGACCAGGTCCGCCACGAGCGCCTGCATCCGCTCCTTGGAATCTGCGGGGAAGTGCTGCGCGGTGTACAGCTCGCCGACCGCGAAGCCCAGGTACTGCTCGACCAGCGTGACGCCGCGCTTCCAGCGCTCGCGGATCTCGGGCGTGCCGGTGAGCGCGGTGCCGTAGAAGGCGAAGTGTTCGTCGACCAGGTCGTCCGTGAGGAACGGGCTGCGCGCGTGCAGCAGGCTCCACGCCAGCCAGACGCGCCACTGCTCGATGGGCCGGTCGGTGATCAGGTCGGCCACGTGCGCGGCGTACGAGGGCTGGCGCACGTTCACCTCCGCGAACACCGAGGCGGAGGAATCGGCGGAGCCCGTGACCGCGCCGGCCCAGTCCGTGAGACGCAGGCCGGGCGCCTCGGCGTCCAGCTCGGCGAAGGTCCGCAGGTTGTAGCCCTTGTCGGCGTCCCGGCGGTCCACGACGTTCCGGTGGCCGGCGGCGATCGCGGTCTCCAGGTCGAGCACCTGCGCCGCGGCCGCTTCCTCCTCGCCCGCGGTGACGACGCCGTCCAGCGCGCCCGCCGCCAGCCGGAAGGTCGCGGCGACGTGGGCGACGAACTTCTCCCGCACCGGCGCGTACTGCTCCTCGCGGTAGTACGCCTCGTCGGGCAGCGAGATGCCGGACTGCACCAGGTTGACCAGGTAGCGATCGGAGCGCTTGGCATCGGTGTCCACGTAGTAGCCGAGCACGCCGCGCAGGCCGGTGCGTTGGAGGCGCCCGAGCACCGTGACCAGGTCCTTTCGCGACTGCACCCAGCGGATCTCGGTCAGCTCGTCGGTCAGCGGCGTCAGCCCGGCCGCGGCGATGGCGGCGGTGTCCATGAAGCTCGAGTAGAGGTCGCCGATCTTGCGGGCGTCGCCGCCCGCGTCGGCCGGGTGGGCGGCGCATTCCTCGACGATGTCGCGCACGTGCTGCTCCGCGGCGTCGCGGAGGGCGTAGAAGGCACCGTCGGTCGAGCGGTCCGCGGGGATCTCGTGGCTGTCCAGCCACGTGCCGTTGACGTGGCCGAACAGATCGTCCTGCACGCGGACGGCGGGGTCGACGTGGCTGAGGTCCAGAGCGGGAGTAGAGGTCACCTTCCCATCCTGCCAGCTCCCCTTTAGCGATCTCACATGATGGGAGAACTTACTCGTCAGTATTCCATGTGACGCCGCACGGCGATAGCGTGCCGTGTGATGCATACCGCAAATGGGGTTGGCCTGTGCGGTGGAGCTAAGTTCAAGGAGATTCTCGTATGAGGCTGACGCGTCCGCGCCTGCGGCTGGTCCTCGCCGCCCTTCTCACCGCGTTCGTCCTCGTGGCGACCGTGGTGACCGTCCCCGGGTTGACCGCGAAGGCGAGTGCGGAGCCGTGGAAGCCCGGCCCGGGCGTCGCCGGGATGATCAATCCCGAGTGGATCGCCGACCACGACGGCCCCACGAAGTACCCGAAGATGGCCATCGAGTGGGACGTGCCGGTCACGATGTCCGACGGAACGGTGCTCAAGGCGAACGTCTTCCGCCCCGCCGACGCCTCGGGTCGGGCGATCGACACGAAGACGCCGACGATCGTCAACATGACGCCCTACACCAAGTTCGTCAGCGCCATCGCGACGCTCGCGATGAACGTCCCGGTGCTCTCTCCCGCGCTGATCCAGCTGCTGAACCTGTTCAACTTCGCCGGCACCCCGATCGCCGGCGTCAACGACCTGCGCGACGTGCTCAACGGCGGCATGGTCAGCTCCTTCACCGGCTTGGACCCCAAGTTGGTGCAGAACGGCTACACCCAGGTGGTCGTCGACGTGCGCGGCACCGGCAACTCCCAGGGCGTGTGGCAGGTGTTCGCCGAGCGCGAGCAGCAGGACACCGTCGAGGTCCTGGACTGGGTGCGGAACCAGAAGTGGGCGAACGGCCGGATGGGGATGACCGGCGTGTCCTACTCGGGTATCAATCAGCTCCAGGTCGCCTCGAAGAACCCCAAGGGCCTGCAGGCGCTCTTCCCGGTGGTCCCGGGCGCGGACCTGACCGCCGACATCATCGCGCCGGGCGGTGGCCTGGGCGTGGGCTTCCTCGGCCCCTGGCTCGCGCTGGTCAACATCCTCAAGTTCATCCCCGACATCCGCTCGCTGCTCAACGGCACGTTCGACTGGAAGTGGCTGCAGCAGCGCATCGAGAACCCCGCGGTGTTCGTGCCGCAGCTGCTCTCGGGCGTCTTCTCGCCGACCGCCGAGGGACTCGACCCGAAGACCAAGGAGCTGATCGACCAGAACTCGCCGCTGCGGCAGGCGTTCCGGACGCCGCTGAACAAGATCACCACGCCCACCTTCGCGTTCGGCGGCTGGCACGACCTGTTCACCAACACCGAATGGCGCCTGCCGTCCGAGCTCAGCAGCCTGCCGCTGTCGAAGAAGAAGGTGATCATCGGCGACGCTTACCACGTCACCGTCACCCACGACCTGGGTGGCGTGAACCAGCCGACCCGTGCGGACGTCCTGCAGAAGGCGTGGTTCGACAAGTGGCTCAAGGACGCCGACAACGGCATCGACAACTACGCGCCGGTCACCGTGCACCGCAAGGGCGGCGGCTGGTGGCAGGGCGACGGCTTCCCGGAGCCCAACCAGCAGTACCAGCGCATGTACCTCTCGAGCCTCACCTCCGGCACCGCGCCGGGCTCGCTGTCCGATAACAGCCTCCAGACCGCGAAGCCGAAGCTCGCGGCACGGCGCACCGTCGGCCCCGGCCTCAGCACGCTGTGCTCGAACGACACCGGGCAGGCGATGTTCGGCCTCCTGGTCTTCCAGGGCTGTACCGCCGACAACCGCGTCGCGGAGATGAACGGGCTGACTTTCACGAGTAAGCCCGTCGGGAAGTCGACCGTGATCTCCGGGCCGATCAACCTGCACCTGACCACCACGCAGGACCAGCGGGACGCGTACTGGTCGGTGAACGTCACCGATGTCTCGCCCGACGGCCGGTCCGAGGTGATCAGCTCCGGGCAGCTCACCACGTCGCTGCGACAGATCGACCAGTCGCGCAGCCTCAAGACCGCCGCCGGCGACTACACCGCGCCCTACTACGAGCTCGACATCAACCAGCGGCAGCTGGTCAAGCCCGGGCAGGTGGTGGAGCTCGACATCGCCACGCACGCGGTCAGCGCGATCCTCAAGCCCGGCCATCGCCTGCGGGTCGACGTGTTCGCGCTGAACCTCATCAAGGCCATCACACTGGGCCCGGTCACCTCGGAGACCAGGTTCTCGCCGCAGCACGTGGTGATCGACCCGAACCGGCCCAGCTACCTCGTGGTGCCCTCGGATCGCCCGCTGCCGTAGGCCCCGGCACGGACCCGGCGGGGCCTGGGCAGCCGCCCGGGCCGGATCAGCCGCCCAGGCGGGTGAGCATGCGCCAGAACAGGAGCTCGGCACCGTCGGGCCCGGCGGTCACGCGCCGTCCGTCCCCGGCGGTGCGCAGCGAGTCACCGTCGGACAGCAGTCCCGGGCCCTCGATCTCAGCGGCGCCGTCGGCCAGGTAGAGGTGACCGAAGGGCGCGTCCGGCAGGTCGACGGTGCCGCCGGGCGCCAGGCGCGCCGCGAACAGCGTGGCGCCGCGGTTCCCGATCCGGACGGCCGCGTCCTGGTCGGGGTCGCCCGAGGCGACCGGGATGAGCGTGCCGGTGGCCAGTTCGGAGGACACGTCCCGTTGCTCGTACGACGGTGCGCCGCCCGGCTCGTCCGGCAGGACCCACATCTGGACGAACCGGACATCGGCGCCCTCGACGGCGCGGTCGTTGCGCTCGGAGTGCAGCACCCCGGTCCCGGCGCTCATGCGCTGCGCCAGACCCGGATGGACCAGCCCGGCGTGTCCCTCACTGTCCTGGTGCACCAGCGACCCGGACAGCACCCAGGTGACGATCTCGACGGCGCGGTGGGGGTGCGTGTCGAAGCCCGTGCCCGCCGCGACCTGCTCCGCGTTGCAGGCCAGCAGGATTCCGTGGTGGGTATTGTCGGGATCGTAGTGGTCTCCGAAGGAGAAGCAGTGACGCGACCGGACGCCGGGCATCGACGACGCGGCCCGGTCCGCTGAACGCACCACCAGATCCATATCCCAAGGATGCCATGGTCGAAAAGGTAAGCTCCGCCGTCAGGGATGGCGCAGGGCCGTTCACCACGAGGGAGGCGACGTGAGACGGAGCGGTCGGGCACGCCACGGCACCGCCGCGCTGGTCTCCGTCCTGCTCCTCGGCGTCGGCGGCGGGCTGTCCGCGTGCGGCGACAGCGCCGTGGAGCAGGTGCAGAAGATGCTCGACAGCTACACCTCGGCGCTCGGGGAGGGCAAGGCCGTCGCCGCGGCGGCCGTCACGTCGTCGCCCGACGCGGCGGGTGGGGTCATCGGCCGTACCCTGCGCGACATGAACGCGCAGTCCGTGAAGGTCACCACGACCAACGTGCAGCGTTACTCGGGCGGCAACGCCACCTTCGACGTCAAGACGCACTGGAACTTCGGTGACGGCCGGGACTGGGACTACACCACCAAGGGCAGTGCCTCGCAGCTGTCCATCGGCTGGCGGATCTCCTGGGATCCCGCGGTGCTCGCGCCCGGGCTCACCCCGGACACCTCGATCCGGCAGATCCGTACCGACGCCAAGGCGCCCAGGGTGTTCGCCGCCGACAAGTCGGACCTGATGTTCGCAGGCACCGTCCATCGCCTCACCGTCGATCCGAACAAGACCAAGAACCTCACCGACAGTCTGACCCGGGTCGCGAAGATCGTCTCGCCCGTCGCGCCGCTCGTCACCCCCGAATCGCTCGCCGCGAAGGCCAAGGCCGACCCGGGGAAGCCGGTCCCCGTCCTCGACCTGCGCGACGACGACTTCGGCGTGCTCGGGGACAAGCTCACCGCCGTGCCCGGCCTGCAGGACAGCCCGGCCCAGGACCTGCTCATCTCGAACCGGCAGCTGTTCTCGCCCCTGTTCGACGGGATCAAGGGCGCCTGGCAGGCGAACCGGGACGCGACCGCGGGCTGGGAGGTGCAGCTGCTCACGAACGGCAAGCCGCCCACCAAGATCGTCGGCTACCAGGGGCCGCCCGGACCGGACCTGCGCACCGCCATGGATCCCAAGGTCCAGCTCGACGTCGAGAACGCGGTCGTGCAGCTGGGTCAGCCCGCCGCGATGGTCGTGGTCTCGGTCTCGACGGGGGCCGTGCTCGCCGCCGCGCAGAACACGCAGGCCAGCGCCGTCTCGCCGGATTGGGCCCTCACCGGCCTGTCGACCACCGGGCCGGTCCTCGAGCCGCTGTACAACGAGGTCAACGCCGCCGCGGGCAAGGACACCGGCAAACAGGGCAAGCTGCTCGCGCCGCTCGGCATGGGCACCGACTTCGCCATGACGGGCGTGAAGACGGTGACCGCGGAACTGCCGGGGGTCGGCGGGCGCGGACCCGCGGAGCTCGGCGCCGACACCGTCAAGGCCACGCCGTTCGGCATGGCGATCTTCGCCGCGGCCATCGCCAAGGGGAAGACCACCGCGCCCTTCGTGGTGCAGGACCAGACCGCCAAGCCCAGCGTCCCCCTCGGCGATGTCGACGAGAAGATCCTCAACGCCGTCCGCGCCAAGATGGACGCCACCGTCGCGCCGTCCGGCGACGGCGGCGACCTCGCCGCGACCAAGGCGAAGGGCCTCGTCGGCACCAACGGGCCGGAGGGCCCCGGCTGGTTCATCGGCTACCGTGGCGACCAGGCCTTCGCGATCATGGTGACGGGCGAGAAGTCCGGCAGCGGATCGCTGCAGGTCGCCGGGGCGTACCTGAAGTAGCTCAGGCCGGCCGGGGGAACGTGATGTCGATCGGGATACGCGTGCCGTCGGGCTGTCGCGCGACGAGCTCCAGATCCAGACCCAGGGCCTCGAGGTAGCGCTGTACCGTTTCGACCTTAACGGTGCTCAGCTCTCCCTTCTCGAGGTTGGAGACCCGTGCCTGGCCGACCCCGATCCGTTCCGCCAGCACGGTCTGTGTGATCCCGAGGGACTCGCGGAGTTCGCGGAGCTTGTGCAGCTGTTCCGCTCGGCGCATCTCGGACTTGATGCGGTCGACGTTGTCGCGGTCGTGTGGCCGGCTCGCGCGGAGTTCATCCAGGTTCATTTCTTCTTCTTTCTTCGTTGTCGGCCCGGTTCCGATGGCGCCACTGGGTCGGTTCGGAGTCCTGCTTGGTGGTCCGTGAACAACGCGTCCGCGATCGGGATGTTCTTCGCGTACCACTTCTCCCAGTTCCCTGCCTTGTCTCCAGCGACGAGGACGATCGCCCGCGATTGCAGATCGAAGGCGAAGAGCAGCCGGAATGCGCTCCTCGAGGAGTCGCCCTGTGTTCGAAGCTCTTTCATATTTGCGTGCTGCGACCCGCGGACTGTGTCGACGAACGGGCGTCCCGTGGTGGGTCCGCGCTCAGCCAAGTACTCGAGCGCTGCCAAGACGCGCTCGAAATCGGCAGTGCTCAGTGAGCGGATCCAGTCATCGACCAGGTCCGTATCGATGTCCCAAGGGCCGCCCACAGCACCAAGGTATCACTTGCAAATAATATGCGCTAGAGGTGATAATTCCTGATGTGCTCAGGCCTTCACGCGGCGGGCGATCACGAGCTGTGCGACGCCGCGCCAGCCCAGCAGGAACAGCCCGAGCGCGATGGTGGCGACGATGACGAAGCTGACCTCGACGCCCTTCGACGTGAGCAGGCCCCGGGCGGTCATGCCGAAGGCCACCGTCGAGATCCAGATGATGACGCCCGCGGGGAAGACGCGCCCCGGGTAGAAGGTCTGCGCCCGCCCGGGCTCGTGGCCGCGCAGGGCGGCCAGCACGTAGGTGAAGGCCCAGCCCACGGCGAGGGCCAGCAGGAAGGGCCACGCGGTCTCGGCGAACCCGGCCGGCGAGAACGCCTCGTCGTGGTTGAACCGCCCGATCACGACGAACAGCAGCACGAAGACGACGTCGAGGACGGCGATGGCCGGAATGCGCATGTGACCACGGTAGACGGTGCCCGGCACGCGGTCGGGGCGCGGTCCTCCCAGACGCGCCCCGACCGGGCCTGACCCCCCGCCCCCCTCCACTCCGGGGCGATGTGAGCGTGCGGGTCGTCCGCTCACAGGGACGACGATGCCCCGTCGCCCTTGAGGACCGGTTGCAGCGCGCTAAAAGGGCAGGTGGGGACGCTAACTCGGGCTGGTCGACGGTCCGCCGTCGTCCTCGGGGGCCGGGGCCGTGCGCTCGGCGTCCTGGGTGGGCTCGGCCGTGCCGGGCTTAGCGCTGGCGGTGGCCGCATCGGGGTCGACGTCCAGGGTGGCGCGGTAGCTGCGGTAACCCACGACGATCACGATCCAGCCGACCACCACGACGAGGACGTAGCTGACCAGCCGGTACAGCAGGGTCGCCGTCAGCGCCGAGCTGGCGGGCATCCCGGCCAGCACGAGCGCGGGGACCAGTGCCGCCTCGACGAGTCCCAGGCCGCCCGGGATGGGGCTGACGGTGTTGACCAGCTTCGACGCGGCGTAGGCGCCGGCGAGCGCGGCGAGACCCGGCGCGTCCCCGACGGCGTAGCAGGCGAACGCGAGGCAGGCCACGTCGGCGACCCAGTTGAACAGCGACCACCCGAAGGCCTCGGCGCCGTAGCGGCGGCTCAGTTTCACGGCCTGCAGCTGGTCGAGGATCTCCTTCCAGCGGGCGAGCCAGGTGTCCTCCGGCTTGTTGCGCAGGTCGTTGATCCACCGGATGAGCCGCGCCCCGACGACGTACAGGCCGTCCGGGTGCGAGGCCACGTACTGCACCAGCACGATGAACACCACGAGCATCGCGACGGAGAACACCACCGAGTAGGGGCTGGTCTTGGCGCCGGCGAGGAGACCACCCGCGAGTCCGAGGACCGCGAGTCCCGCCGACATGAGCAGCCCGCTCATCACGATCTGCCAGGTCGCCACGACCGGTGTGGCGCCCCACATGCGGGTGCGGCGGTACACGAGCGTGGGCGCGAGCACCTGCCCGCCCGGGAGCGACTGCGACACCGAATTGGACGCCATCTGCAGGCTCAGCGCCTGCCGCTGCGTCACGGGCACGCCCGCGGACCGCAGCAAGGTGCGCGTGACCTGGGCGAACGAGTCCATCGAGAAGAACACCGCGATGACGCAGGCGACGACCCACTCCCACCGGATGTGCTTGAGTTCGCGCACCGACTTCGACACCGTCGGCCAGAACAGGTACGCCTCGACCCCGAGGACGACCGCCAGGATCACCAGCAGGGTGCGCCGCGCCCACTTCCAGCGCCGCCGGTTCATCACCGGCCGCTTGCCGCCCTCGGCGTCGGGCGTGCTCGCCGCCGCGTCGTCGGGCGTGTCCGCCCCGGTCGGACCGTCGCCGTCCGCTCCCGGCGTCGCGGCCGGGTCCGGGCGATCCGCCCGGTCGGCCGATTCACCTTCGCTCATCGGCGCCAGCCTACTCACCGGTTAACGTGGGCACATGCAAGGCCTCGCTACCCGCCTGCGGCGCGCCGAGCCCGCCGACGGGGCCACCTCCGACGGCGGGGATCCCCGCGGGCCGCTGTGGCGTGGCGCGCAGTGGTTCCGGGCACTGTCGGTGCTCTACGCCGTCGGTCGGCAGATCGACGAGGCCGACCGGTACCGGCACGTCGGCGGGAGCTGGGTGATGATCGGCGCCGTCGTGGTGGTGAGCCTGGTGGCCGGGTTCGGCTACGTGCGGGGATTCGGGCGGCACCGGTGGTTCGTGCTCGCCGAGTTCGCGGTCGCCGCGGTCCTGGCGCTGGGGACTGTGCAGGTGGCATCGCCGGCGTTCACCGCGCACAACCAGACCCTCCCGACCACGCTGTGGCTCACCAATCCCGTGGTCTCCGCGGCGATCCTGTCTGGGCCGATCGCGGGCGTGATCGGCGGCATCGTCATCGCCGCGATCAACGCGGTCTACCGCGGCACCTTCCCCGAGACGATCCTCCGCGACGCCAACTACCCCGTCTTCATGGCCGTGGGCCTGGGCATCGGCGTGGCCGCGCGGGTGGCCATCCGCTCGCAGGAGCAGCTGCGCGAGGCCGAGCGGGTCGCCGCGGAGGCCCGCGCCCGGGAGCGCCTCGCCCGGGAGGTGCACGACGGGGTGCTGCAGGCCCTCGCCTTCCTGGCCCGACGGTGCGCCGCCCTCGGCGGCCCCGGCACGGAGCTGGGCGCGCTGGGAGAGCTCGCGGCGCAGCAGGAGCGGGCGCTGCGGCGCCTGATCGCCGAGACTCCGGGTGGCACCGTCGAACCCGGAACCGCCGGCGCCGGCGACACGGTGGACCTGCGCGAGTTGCTGCGGCCCCTGGCGTCGTCGGCGGTGACGCTCGCCGAGCCCGGCGGGGCGGTGACGCTGCCCGCCGCGACCGCGGTGGAGGTGGCCGCGGCGGTGCGGAACGCCCTGGAGAACACCCGCCGGCACGCCGGTCCCGGGGCGCGGTCCTTCCTGCTGCTCGAGGACGTGGGCGACGCGGTCCTGATCACCGTGCGCGACGACGGGGCCGGCATCGCCCCGGGACGCCTCGACGCCGCGCGCGCCGAGGGCAGACTGGGGGTGGCGGAGTCGATCGTCGGGCGGATGCGCGAGCTGGGTGGGCGCGCGGAGTTGACGACCGGCGTGGACGAGGGAGTGGAATGGGAGCTATGGATACCCCGGACGTAGCCGCGAACGCGGACATCTCCGTGCTGGTGGTGGACGACCACCCGATGTGGCGCGACGCGGTCGCGCGCGACCTCGAGGCCCGCGGCTTCGTCGTCGCGGGCACGGCGGACTCGGTGGCCGCCGCGGGGCGGATCGCGGGCGCGGTGCAGCCGCGGGTCGTGCTGATGGACATGTCGCTGCCCGACGGCGACGGTGCCGCGGGTACCGCGCTGGTGCTGGCCTCGGCGCCGAAGGCCCAGGTGCTGATCCTGTCGGCGTCGGAC
This sequence comes from Tsukamurella sp. NPDC003166, assembly GCF_040611135.1. Taxonomy (NCBI): domain Bacteria; kingdom Bacillati; phylum Actinomycetota; class Actinomycetes; order Mycobacteriales; family Tsukamurellaceae; genus Tsukamurella; species Tsukamurella sp. NPDC003166. The sequence continues at coordinate 96,633 of NZ_JBEXNL010000007.1, read as the reverse complement.
GAGCGCGACGACGTGGTCGAGGCCGTCAAGGCAGGGGCCTGTGGATACCTGGTCAAGAGTGCCTCCGCCGAGGAGCTGGTCGCGGCCGTGCACGCCACCGCCGCCGGGCAACCGGTGTTCACGCCCGGTCTCGCGGGACTGGTGCTGGGGGAGTTCCGGCGGATGGCCGCCGCGCCGGAGCCGACGCCCGCCGCGGCGCTCACGCCGCGCGAGACCGAGGTGCTGCGCCTGGTCGCGAAGGGCCTGTCCGCCAAGCAGATAGCCACCCGGTTGCACCTGAGCCACCGCACCGTCGAGAACCACGTGCAGGCCACGCTCCGCAAGCTCCAGCTCGGCAACCGCGTGGAACTGGCCCGCTACGCGTTGGAGAACGGCCTGGACTGAGCGCCCTCGGCCGGGCGGGCAGCGAGGGGCTTCGGCCGCGCGCTGCCGATGTTCGCGGACGCTGCCGACTGCGAGCAGCGCCCACGGGTTTCGGCCGCGCGCTGCCGAAACCTATCGCTGACCGGCCCGCGATGCGCTGACCCGCCCGGCCGGCGGCCCGGGATCGCCGCGGTCCCCGCCTCGCTAGGCACCGTCGGACTGCGGGGAGAGGGCGTGCGGCGGATGGCCCGTGAGGTACTCGGGGGTGAGCAGGGAGTCGAGCACGGCATCGTCGAGCAGGCCGCGCTCGCGGACGATCTCGACGACGCCCCTCCCGGACTCGAGGGCCTCGGCGGCGACGGAGGTCGCGGCGGCGTAGCCGATCGTGGGGCTCAGCGCCGTGACCACACCGATGGACTCGGCGACCATCCGCTCCAGCCGGTCGCGGTTGGCGGTGATGCCGGCGACGCAGCGCTCGCCCAGCACCCGCGCCCCGCGCGTGAGGTGGGAGATCGATTCCACCAGAGACCGGGCGATGATCGGCTCGAAAGCGTTGAGCTGCAGCTGTCCGCCCTCGGCGGCCATGGTGATCGTGACGTCGTGGCCGATCACCTCGTACGCGATCTGGTTGACCACCTCGGGGATCACGGGATTGACCTTGCCGGGCATGATCGACGATCCGGCCTGCACCGCGGGCAGGTGGATCTCGGCGAGGCCGGCGCGCGGACCCGAGGACAGCAGCCGCAGGTCGTTGCAGGTCTTCGACAGCTTCACCGCGATCCGCTTGAGCACGCCGCTCAGCTGGACGAAGACGCCGACATCGGCCGTCGCCTCGATGAGGTCGGTGGCGCCGATCAGCTCGTAGACGCCCGTGACCTCGCGCAACCGCTCGATCACCCGTGCCCGGTAGCCCGGATGGGAGTTCAGCGCGGTGCCGATGGCGGTGCCGCCGATGTTGAGCTCGTGCAGGAGCCGCGTGGCCTCCTGCAGGCGCACGATGTCCTCGCCGAGGGTGGTCGCGAAGGCGCCGAACTCCTGCCCGAGGGTCATCGGGACCGCGTCCTGCAGCTGGGTTCGGCCCATCTTCACGATCCCCGCGAACTCCCCGGACTTGGCGCCGAACGCGCCGCGCAGTTCGGTGAGCGCCGCCTGGAGCTCGCGCAACTGTGTGATCAGGGCGATCTTGACGGCGGTCGGGTAGACGTCGTTGGTGCTCTGGCCCAGGTTCACGTGGTCGAGCGGATGCAGGGTCGCGTACTCGCCCCGGGGCCTGCCCAGGTGCTCGAGGGCGGCGTTGGCGATCACCTCGTTGGCGTTCATGTTGGTCGAGGTGCCCGCGCCGCCCGCGATGGTGTCCACCAGGAACCACTCGTGCAGCTCGCCGCCGCGGATCCGCTCGCACGCCGCGACGATCGCCCGCGCCTTCTCCTCGTCCAGCAGCCCCAGCTCGTGATTCGCCGATGCCGCAGCCTGTTCACCGCGGCCAGCGCGTTCACCAGATGGGTGTGGGTGGCGATGGGAATGCCGGTGATCGGGAAGTTCAGCAGCGCCCGAGCGGTGTGGGCGCCGTAGTACGCGTCGGCCGGTACGTCGATGTCGCCGAGCAGGTCGTGCTCGCTGCGCGTCTGGGGAGAGGTCATGCGTCGATCGTCGCGCACCGTCGGCGATCGAAGGGGCGATTGCCGGATACGGATCAGGACGAGACGTGCAGGGGCACGCCGGAGGTCGAGAACACGTCGACGACCTGGGAGTACAGCTCGGGGCCGAGGGCAGCGCGCACCCCGTCGGCGTGCGTGATCGTGAAGCCGAAGGGCTCGTCGTCCGGCGTGCCGAAGCCGCCGCGTAGGCAGTCGACGAGGGCGTCCAGATTGCCGCCGAAGTAGCCGTCCGGGCCGTTCACGGCGCGGCCGAGCTCGGCGTAGAAGCCCTCGACATCGGCGACCCTACGGCCGTCCACGGTGTAGGTCTTCACGGTCAGGCTCCCGTCACGGTGCAGAAGGAGGCGTAGTGGTCGCCCGTGTAGTACCAGTGGGGCGGCGAGGTCAGCGGGGTGCCACCGGTGATGATCCGCCGGGTGCCGCGGGTCGACGCGCCGGGTGTGATCACCGTGTACTCGTGGTAGTAGCCCGACGCCTGCGCGGGCAGGATGCCCTCGCGGTTCTGGAACACGACCCCGTCGTTCTTCGGGTACGGGAACGGGCCGCCCCGGTGGATGAGGTCGGCGGTGTCGGCCGCCTGCGCGGGCAACGACGACAACGCGCAGGTGGGGAGAGAAGCGGAGGCGGGGGACACGGTCGCGACGGTGACGCCCAGCGTCACGACGATCGATCCCAGGAGGTGGGTGGCGGCACGCATGGGCATTAAGTTAGCCGAAGTAGGTAATCACGGGGTGGCGGCCGGGTGAACGCCCTCCGCGCGACGGTGCGTCACCGCTCGACCGGGTGGTACGAGGTCAGTCCCAGGGCGACGACGGTGAGCTGTCGGGACGTCCGGTCGATGAGCTCGGCCTCGTCGCGATTGTTGCGCGCGTCGATGCGCACGAGCTCGGCGACGAAGCCCAGCATGATCGTCACGTAGAGGTCCGCCACCATGTCGAGGTCCTCGACGCTCCAGTCGCGCAGTGGTGGGATCCGCGACAGGTCGTGCGTGAGCTCCTTGGCGAACAGTCGCAACTCGACGTCGATCGCCCGCTGCAGCTCCGGGGAGCCGCCGTACCGCTCGCGCACCAGGAACTGGAACTCCGCGTCGTTGGCGCGGGCCTGCTTCGCGACGATCCGGACGGCCTCGCCGCCGCTCGGCGCGACGCCCTCGCGCCGGCCCTCGCGGAGCATGCGACGCAACACGCGCATGGCGTCCTCGACCAGGGTCACGCCGAGATCGTCCATGGAGGCGAAGTGGCGGTAGAAGGCCGTGGGCACCACGCCCGCGGCCTTCGCCACCTCGCGCAGCGACAGACTCGCGAACGAGCGTTCACCGGCCAGGGCCAGCGCCTCGTCGAGAAGGGCCTGTCGCGTGCGTTCCTTGGCCTCCGCCCGCGACGGCCCCGGGGTGTGCCGTTCGACGGCGCGCGGGGTCGGTCTGGGCATGGGTTCGAGTCTATCGCCCCTGCGTCGGGACGGTGTCGCGGAGGCTGTGGCCGAGGTCACGGAACAACTCCTTGACGGGGAACGGACATCTGCGTGCATACTGTGAGTGTACAAGCGTGCACTGAACGGAGAAACACAGCCATGAGCCGCTTCACCCGATTCGCCGGCAACCTCGTCGAGGCCGTGCTGACCCCGCACGCCGTGGACCGCTACCTCGAGCTCGTCGACCCGATGGTCACCTGGACCGAGATCCGCGGTCGCGTCACGGCCGTCAGCCGCCGCACCGACCGCACCGTCACCTTCAGCGTGACCCCGACGCGCCAGTTCGAGGGCTTCCAGGCCGGCCAGTTCATCCAGGTCAGCGTCGTGATCGACGGCGTCCGCCAGACCCGTTGCTTCTCGCCCGCGAGCTCGCAGCACCACGAGGGCGACCTCGAATTCACCGTGACCGCCGACGCCGACGGGCACGTCAGCAAGCACCTCCGCGAGACCCTCGCCGTGGGCGACGTGCTCGGCCTCACGCCGGCCGGCGGTACCTTCGTGCTGCCCGGAACGCCCGGTGACCGCCCCGCGAACATCCGCCTCATCAGCGGCGGCAGCGGCATCACACCCGTACTCTCGATCCTGCGCACGCTCATCGACGAGAACTACGACGGCGAGGTCGCGCTCCTGCACTTCTGCCGCGACTCGGCGGACAACCCGTACCGCGCGGAGCTGGAGCGGCTCGCCCGGTTCGGCAACGTGTCGGTGACCTACGTGTATACCCGGGCGGGCGGCCGGCACCTCGGCGCCGAGCACATCGGGCAGCTCGAGGGCTACGGCGACATCGGCCTCGCGTGCGGTCCCGCGTCGCTACTGGACGCCGCGAAACAGCTGTACACCGACGCGGGCGTCGAGCTCCGCGTCGAGGAGTTCACCCCGCCGGTGGTGGCCGCACCGTCGGGCGAGGCGACCGGCACCCTGCGCTTCACCGAGGCCGGCACCGAGGTCGACAACGACGGCCGCAGCATCCTCGACCAGGCCGAGTCCTCCGGCCTGTTCCCCGAGAGCGGCTGTCGCATGGGCATCTGCTTCTCCTGCACCGCGGTCCGCAAGTCCGGCTGCACCACCAACATCCTCACGGGCGAGACGAACGACGAGCCCGACCAGCACATCCAACTCTGCGTCAGCGCGCCCGTCGGCGACGTCGAGATCGCGCTCTAGCCACCATCTTCGAAGGGGAGAGAAATCATGACCGAGCACATCACCCTCACCGCCGAGCAGGTCGAGATCATCGGCGAGCGCTTCGACGCCATCCGCACCCGCGTCCTGAACGACCTCGGTGAGAAGGATCGCGAGTACATCTACAAGATCGTGCGCGCACAGCGCGGTTTCGAGATCGCCGGCCGCGCCATGATGTACCTGCCGCCGCTGTGGCCGCTGGCCGTCGGCTCGCTGGGCGTGTCGAAGATCCTCGACAACATGGAGATCGGCCACAACGTCATGCACGGCCAGTACGACTGGATGCGTGAGCCCGGCCTGAACTCCCGCGAATTCGAGTGGGACACCGTGTGCCCCGCCGACCAGTGGAAGCACAGCCACAACTACCTGCACCACACGTTCACCAACGTCCTCGACATGGACCGCGACATCGGCTACGGCATCCTGCGCATGGCGCCGGAGCAGAAGTGGCACCCCTACTACCTGGGCAACCTCGCCTACGCCGGCGCGCTCATGGTGCTCTTCCAGTGGGGCGTCATGCTGCACGACCTCGAGGCAGAGCGGATCGTCAAGGGCGAGCGCAAGTGGGGCGACATCAAGGAGCTCGTCGCCGGCATGCGGCGCAAGGCCGGCAAGCAGGTCCTCAAGGACTACGTGATCTTCCCGGCGCTCACCGGTCCGCTGTTCCCGCTGACCTTCTTGGGCAACATGTCCGCGAACCTGATCCGCAACCTGTGGACCTTCTCGATCATCTTCTGCGGCCACTTCCCGTCGGGCGTGCAGACCTTCACCAAGGAAGAGACGGCCGACGAGACGCGCGGCGAGTGGTACGTCCGCCAGATGCTGGGCTCCGCCAACATCGACGGCGGCCGCCTGTTCCACATCATGAGCGGCAACCTGAGCTTCCAGATCGAGCACCACCTGTTCCCCGACATCCCCGCCAACCGCTACCCGGAGATCGCCGCCGAGGTCCGCGCGACGTGCGAGGAATTCGGCCTGCCCTACAACACGGGTTCGCTCCGGGGCCAGCTCGGCTCGACGTGGAAGAAGATCGCCAAGCTCTCCCTGCCGAACCGCTGGACCAAGCAGGAGCCCGAGCTGGCCGTGACCATCGAGCGCGCCCGGCACGAGGACGCCGCGTCGAAGGCACTGGCCGCCGCGGGCTGGCAGCGTGCCGTCGAGCGTGAGATGGTGTCGGTCTAGGCCGGACGTACCGGACCGCACCAGGAGGACTCCAGTGGGCAAGATCGAGCGGCGCAAGGACGCGGCGCAGGAGGCCGTCGAGTCCACGGCCATCCGCGTCGGCCGCATCGCGACCATCATCACCACCGCCGTCGCGGACGTCGCCCGGGAGATCGGTGACGCCGTCGGCGACGCCCTCGAGATGCGCCAGGCCGCCAAGCGCGCCGCTGCGGACGAGGCTCGCCGCGCCCCGGCTCCCCCCGAGCCCGCCGGCCCCGATGCGGAGTCGGCACCGGGAGCGCCGGAGGACGGACCCGGGCGCGAAGGCTGATGGTGGGTCGGCCGCGGAGGCGGAACCTCGATGAGGTGGACCACGCCCTGCTGGAGTTGTTGCGTGCGGACGGACGCATCTCCAACGTGGAACTCGCTGCGCGCTCCGGTGTTTCGGAGAAGACGGTACGACTCCGGCTGGCGCGTCTCGAATCCGAGCACGGGCTGAGGTATACGGCGGTCCTCCCCGAGCCCGATGCCGCGAGTCGCCTGGTGTGCCTACTGCGGACGAGCCCGTGGAAGCGGGATGAGGTGTCCGCGGTGCTCGCGGGGCTGCCCGGCGTGGAGCGGACGTACCTGGCTTCGGGCGCCGCCGACATCGTGCTGCTGGCGGGCTTTCCCGACGATTCCGCGGCCCTGGGGTTCCTGGTGGAGTCCGTGCAGACCGTCCCCGGCGTCGAATCGGTGCAGTCCTGCCATCTCATCGGCGCTGTCACATCGGGCCGGGACGGCGATGCTGCGCGGTCCCCGATTGTCGACAGAGGCGTGCTGTCCGAGCTCCTCCTGGCGGGTGGAGTCCGCCAGTCCGTGGGTGAGCTGCTGGGTGCGTTGTGCGATGCCGCGGCCGCGGGGTTGGGAGCCGATCGGGTTCTGATCTGCCGTGGCGAGTACGGGCGCGGGGAACCGGGAAGGTCGGTGCTCGAGATCGTGGCGAACCGGGGTGTCCCCCGGGAGTACGTCGACGAGATGTCCGCGCGGCTCGACGGACGCGTCCACGGAGTCCTGAGCCGGGTGGCGGAGTCCCGGATGCACGTGGCGGTGCACAATGCCGCCGCGGATCCCCTGATGTCGGGGCTCGGCGATCTGGTGCGTGACGCCGGCTACACGAGCCTGCTTGCGCTGCCGATGCTCTACGGCGATGCCCTGCTGGCCGTGGTCTGTCTCTACTTCGACGAGCCGACCGTGCTCACCGCCGACTACGTTGCCGCGGCGCAGCAGGTGGTGGATTTCTTTTCGGTGTCGTACGCGCGCAGTCTCGGGCTCGCTCCGAGTGGTCTGCCCTCGAACCCTCCTGCAATTTAGTCCGAAATTCGGAAGATTTGTGGTGAGATGCGGCGGAACTCCGGGTGTTCGTGAAGAATTATTGACCGAACTCTTGCCATAAACGGTGATGCAAGCCACACTTGACCGCACCAACCGAATATTTAAGGACGATATTCGGCATAATAAGGAGTGGTGGCATGGGGCTTTCGTACGACAAGGGACTGACCGCGGTGGCCGACGGGTGCCACGCGTGGATGCAACCCGACGGCAGTTGGGGATGGAGCAACTCCGGCCTGATCCAGGGCGCCGGCACGTCGTTGCTCGTGGACACCCTCTTCGACCTCGAGCACACCCGCGAGATGATCGCCGGGCTGGAGCCGGTGCTCGCGGGGCACCCGATCGAGATCCTGGTCAACACGCACTCCGACGGTGACCACTACTTCGGCAACGAGGTCGTCGCCGCCGGGGGAGACGTCGAGATCATCGCCTCCCGTGCAGCGGCCGAGCTCATGACGCAGGAGAACGTTGACAGTCTCGCGGCGTTGACCAAGGCGGACGGGCTCACCGGAGAGTTCGCTAGGGAGATCTTCGCGCCGTTCACCTTCGAGGGAATCACCTCGACCGGTCCCACCCGGGTGTTCGAGGGTGAGCTGACGCTCGACGTCGGCGGCCGCGCGGTCGAGCTGATCCAGGTCGGGCCGGCACACACCCCCGGCGACACCCTGGTGCACGTACCGGACGCCAAGGTGATCTACACGGGCGACATCGTGTTCGTCGGAGGCACCCCCATCGTCTGGGCCGGCCCGGCGGAGCGGTGGATCGCCGCGTGCGATCGGATCCTCGACATGGATGTCGACATCGTCGTTCCCGGTCACGGCCCCGTGACCGACAAGTCCGGCGTGCAAGGGGTGCGGGACTACCTCACCTACATCATCGACGAGGCCACCAAGCGCTACCACGACGGGATGACCGTCGACGAGGCGATCGGGTCGATCGACCTCGGCCGGTTCAGCAGCCTTCCGGAGCACGGACGCTTGGCGCAGAACGTGATCCGAGTGTACGAGGCCCTCGACCCGGGCTTCACCGGACCGGATCGGACCGTGGTCTTCGCCAAGATCGGCGAGCTCGAGGGCTTCGGTGTGGTGACCGGCGGTGCGGTCCGGTGACGACTGCGCTGCGCGCGGATCGCGCACCGGTCCTGCGCGATCTCTTCGTCGCCGCCAGCACGCGCTATGGAGATGCCACGGCCGTCGAGTGCCGGGGCGAGTCGCTTACGTACCGCGAACTCGGGCGCGCCGCGGACGCCCTGGCCCATGCTCTCCTCGCGTGCGGTGTCGGCCCGGGTACTCCGGTGGCGATCGCGATGTCCACCCGCCTCGAATGGGTGATCGCGGACCAGGCGATCCTGCGTCTGGGCGCGACGAGGGTGGCCGTGACGGACATGCTCTCCGACCCGGAGGTCGCCTACGTCCTCGCCGATTCCGGTGCGGCCGTGGCGATCGTGGACCGGTCTCGGGTGGAACTGGCGCTGGCTGCGGGAGGGCCGCTCGACACGGTCATCGTCGTCGACGGTGTGCGGACGGGCGCTCTGGAGTGGGCCGAGGTGCTCACGCGCCCGGTCCCGGACGGTCCGCCGGACGTCGAGATCGCATCGTCGGACCGGGCGCTGATCGCGTACACAGGCGGAACCACGGGCCGGCAGAAGGGAGTCCAGCACTCGCAGGCCTCCGCATCCCTGTGCATGATGGCGCATCTCATCGAGATGGAGCTGACCGACCGCGAATGCCTTCTGTTGAGCACGCCGCTGCCGCATTCGGCCGGTTACCTGATGCAGGCCGGACTACTCAAGGGCGCACGGATTCTGCTGGAACCGAAGTTCGACGTGGACATGGTGCTCGACCGGATGGCGAACGCCGGTGTGACCTTCACATTCATGGTCCCGACGATGATCTATCGCCTGCTGGATCGGATCGCCGACCTCTCCGATCCGTTCGAGGTCTCCGCACCCGAGCTCCGCACCATCATGTACGGCGCAGCCCCGATGGCGGTCGAGCGACTCCGGCAGGGGCTGGACTTCCTCGGCCCGGTCTTCGTCCAGTTGTACGGCCAGACCGAGGCGCCGAACTTCCTGACCCGGTTGTCGCGCCACGATCATGATCCGGAACGGCCGGAGTTGCTCCGCAGCTGCGGTCGCCCCGCAGCCATGGTCGCGATCGAGGTCCGGGACGATACGGGCGCCACGCTGGCCGACGGCGAGGTCGGAGAGATCTGTGCCCGCGCCCCCTACCTGATGGACGGCTACCTCGGCCTGCCGGAGGCGACGGCGAAGGCGCTGCGCGACGGATGGCTGCACACCGGCGACATCGGGATGCTCCGCGACGGCTACGTCTACCTGCTCGACCGGGCCAACGACATGCTGATCTCCGGCGGAATGAACGTGTACTCGACCGAGGTGGAGAACGTGCTGGCGCGTTCGCCAGAGATCTCCGCTGTCGCGGTCGTCGGTGTGCCGCAACCTGATTGGGGCGAGGCCGTCGTCGCCTTCGTGGTACCGGCGCGCGGCGCTGCGTCCGCTCCCGATTTCGCGTCCGGTCCGGACTCCCCGGCACAACTGTGCGTCCGCGAACTCGCGAATTACAAGCGCCCGAAGGCTTACCGGGTCGTCGAAGAGCTGCCCACCACGGCGTTCGGCAAGGTCGACAAGAAGGCGCTCCGCGCATCCTGGCCCGGCTGGTGAGCCGGTCCCTCTCCTCTGAGTGCTCCGGGCGTGAGCCCGCCGCTCCACACCGTGCGCCGCGAGAACCTCGGCGCCGTCGAAAGGCACGGACATGGAACGAACGTTCCGCGAAGAACTCTCCCAGCACTGGAACGTGCTGTTGGCGTCGATCATCGGGATCGGGTGCGGCGCGATCGCGTTGCCGCTCGCCGCGATATCCACGTTCATGAGGTCCCAGCAACACGACTTCGGCTGGTCACGCACCGGCCTGTCGTTCACCTCGACGATCGTGTTGCTGACACTCGCTCTCGCGGCGCCGGCAGTCGGCTGGCTCGTCGACCGGTTCCGCACGTCGCGAATCGCGGGCATCTCGCTGGCAGCGATGGGCATCTGCTTCCTCGTGCTCAGCAGGGCGGGCCACCAGCTGGGCCTGTACCTGCTGATGTTCGCGGTCACCGCGATCCTGGCCGCCGGTGCCACGACCGTACCGTTCGCTCGCGCGGTCAGCATCGCCTTCCGTGCCAACCGGGGCAAGGCGCTCGGGCTCGCCATGCTCGGCAACGGCATCACTGGAATCCTCCTGCCGCAGTTGCTCGTTCCGCTGGTCGCCGACAGTGGCTGGCGCGCGGGTTTCGTCGCGCTCGCGATCATCGCCCTGATCGTGGCGCCGATCACCGCCGGATTGCTGGCGTTCCGTGAGACGCCGCCCGCCGCTGCGCGCGGCCGGGGAACGCCGGCGGGCTCCGACGACGCGGTCGTCGCCCAGGCCGGAATGACGGTCCGCGAGGCGATGTCCTCCCGCCCGTTCCGGATGCTCGCGCTGGCCTTCCCCGTGATCGCCCTCGCCAGCGCGGGTCTGCAGCTGCACTTCCTGGCGATCCTCGGAGACAAGGGTCTGTCCGCACACTGGATCGCGTGGTACGCCAGCGCCATCGGCATCGCGCTCACAGTGACCCGGGTGGTGACCGGGTACCTCCTGGACGCCTTCCGCGCGCAGTACGTCTCGGCGGTCATCATGCTGGCGGGCGCGGTCGCCACCCTGATCTTCGCTTACGCCGGGTCGTGGGGATCGCTGTTCGGCGCCATCGCGATCGGTGTGACCGTCGGCGCCGAGATCGACATGGTGGGCTACTTCGCCTCCCGCTACTTCGGTTTCAGCTCCTACGGCCGTGTCTACGGAATGCTGTACAGCACGATCCTGCTCGCCACCGCGATCTCTCCGCTGATCTACGGCCAGGTGAAGGATCACCTCGGGACCTACACGCCGGCCCTGATCGGTAGCGCCGCGCTCCTGGTACTCAGCGCCGTCGTCCTGGTGCTGCTCGCGCGCCTGCCCTACCCCGCCCCGGCCGCTGCGGACGATACGACCGCTCCCGGCCACCACTCCGACATCGTCGAGGATACCGTCCGATGAAATGGATCACCTTCACCACCAGTGCCGGCAACGATCGGCGGGTCGGCGTCCTGAGCGGCGACGTCGTCCACGCCCTGGACACCTCGCGCACCCTGACCGAGCTCATCGGTGCAGGTGCGGACGATCTGGCGGCCGCGGGCGCCGATGCGCTCCGCTCGCCGGCCGTCGTCCACGCGTTGGACGAGGTCCGCCTGGAGGCGCCGCTCGCGCCACCCCAGTTGCGGGATGCGATGTGCTTCCACGAGCACATCCGCAATTGCATGGGCGAGGTCGATCCCCGGCACGAGCAGTACCCCGCGTTCTACATCTCCAATTCGGCCGCAGTCCTCGGGCCGGTCGACGATGTTCCGATTCCGCCGGGTTGCGATCGGTTCGACTTCGAGCTCGAGGTCGCCGCGGTGATCGGCAAGGGCGCCTTCAACATCGCTCCGGACGCGGCGTGGTCGCACGTCATCGGCTTCACGACGTACATCGACTGGAGCGCCCGCGATCTGCAGATGGACGAGATGGGGCTGGGCCTCGGCCCGGCGAAGGGCAAGGACACGCACACCACGCTCGGACCGTGCCTGGTGACGGCGGACGAGTTCGCCGACCGGCGCGCAGGCAAGGGTTTCGACATCGACATGTCCGCTGAGCTCAACGGTGAACGGATCGGCGGCGGCAACTGGTCGACGATCGACTGGTCGGTGGAGGACGTGATCTCCTACGTCGGACGCGGAACCGTGCTGCGGCCGGGCGAGGTGGTCGGCTTCGGCACCGTCGGCACCGGCTGCCTCTACGAGCACTTCCACACCGGATCGGGCCGGTTCACGGACTGGCTCCGACCCGGCGACCGGGTGAATCTCGAGATCGAGCTGATCGGCAGGACCGATCAGCTGATCACGGGCCCGATTCCGCGGCACCCGCTGAGCACCGGTCATTGACCGGCGTCGCGCCCGGTCGCCGGACGGGCCGTTCTCCCGGCCGTCAGCCCTCGTCGACCTCGACGCCGTAACTCCGGACGAGAGCGGCCACCCCGTCGGTCCACCCCTGCGCGACCGCGCGCAGCCGCAGCACCCGGGCGCCGGACGGGGTGTCGCGGTGGTACACCTCGAACAGGACCGACGCGCGCAGCCCCGGCTCCCCGGCAGCCGGCACCGTCCACGCCCCGTCGGCGCATCCGACGGTGACGGCCGGCACCGTGGGGCGGGTGGGTTCCGGGGCGTCGGTGGCGACGGCGACCACGATCCGCGCGCCCGGCGGGAGCGCGTGCGGAGCGAGGGCGAGGCCGGGCTCGTCGCCGGGCGCGAGTGCCGCGACGCCGTCGGGATCACGCGGATTGTTGTAGAACACCATGTGCTGCTCGCTGAGGACCCGCTCGTCGCGGCCCAGGACCAGCGCGAACAGGTCGCCGCCGGCCCGCACCCGCGGCGTCTCGACGCGCAGCAACAGTTCCGCGGCGTGCGGCAGGTCCACGGTCTCGCCGCGCCGCAGCTCGACCGGTGCGCGGCCCGACGGTGCCGTCGGTGCGGCCGACGGCGAGATCGTCGTCGGGGCGTCGTCGGCGGCGGGCCCGGCGGGGCGGATCATCGTGGCGGCGTACGTCGAGTCCGCGCCCGGCGCGCCCGGCGCGCCCGGCGCGGCCGGCGCGGCCGGCGCGGCGGCCCGCGCGGTGGGTGACGCGACGGCGACGGCCGCGAGCGCCTCCGCGAACTCGCCGCTGGTCGCGAACCGATCCCCGGGGGCCTTGGCGAGTGCGCGCTCGAAGACGGCGTCCAGCTCCGGCGGCAGGCCCGGGCCGCGCTCGTGCACCGACGGAACGGCCTGGTAGAGGTGGGCGCCCATGACCGCGGCGATCGTGGTGCCCGTGAACGGCGCCGCGCCCGTGAGCAGCTCGAACGCGGCGGTCGCCAGTGAGTACAGGTCGGTGCGGTTGTCCAGGTCGAGGCCGCCGATCGCCTCGGGGGAGAGATAACCGAGCGTCCCGACGGTCGTACCGGTCACCGTCAGGGAGGTGGCCTCGGTGGACGCCTTGGCGATCCCGAAATCCACGAGCTTGACCGCGGCCGCGCGGCCCGCCCGCAGCCGCACCAGGACGTTGGCGGGCTTGACGTCGCGGTGGGTGATGGCGAAGTCCTGGTAGGCGTAGTCGAGCGCGGCCGCGACGCCGCTCACGATCTCCGCGACCAGGCCGAGCGCCAGCGGGCCCTGCTCGCGCAGCAGCTGCTTGGCGTCGGTGCCCTGGAGGTACTCCATGGTCAGCCACAGCCGGCCGTCGTCGAGCTGTCCGCGGTCGTAGAGGTGCACGATGTTCGGGTGCGACAGCGGCGCCAGCAGGTCCGCCTCGTGGATGAACCGCGCCTGGAATTCCGGGCTTGCGGAGACGGCACCGTCGAGCAGCTTGAGTGCGTCGCTGCGGGGGAGACGCGGGTGCGCCACCAGGTACACCTCGCCCATGCCGCCGGCGCCCAGCCGCTCGATCACCCGGTACCCGGCGATCTCCAGGTCCTGGTCGCTCCCCGCCATGGACACGGAGCCTACTCGCGCGCGGTGCTCCACCACCACGCCGTTCTCGGACCGCCGGCCACCAGGGAACGACGGTGCCCCGCAGGATCGAGTCCTGCGGGGCACCGTCGAACCAGGGGCGGGTCTAGCGCTCCTGGTCCCGGCCGGGCTGGGGCCCGGTGTCACGGGGGCCGCCGGGGCGCGGGCCCTGCGGCCCACCCGGCCCCTGCGGGCGAGGCGGGTACGGCGGGCGTTGGCCCTGCGGGCCACCCGGGGGCGGACCGCCCGGGCGCTGGCCCTGCGGTCGCGGCATCTGGCCGCTGGGCCGCGGGCCACCGGGGCCGTACTGTCCGGGCGGCGGGCCCTGACGGCGCCCGGGCAGCGGCTGCTGGTAGCTGCGCGGGTCCTGCGGCGGCCGCTGCGTGGGCGCCGAGGGGCGCGGCGGCAGCTCGATCCGGCCGGAGAAACCGGGCGGCGGTCCGGGACGCCGGGGGCCGGGGCCCATCGGGGTCGGGCGGGCCGGCCGGTCGGTCGGCGGCATGCCCGCGCCGGGCGGGATCGCGTGCTCGGCCGGGCTCGATGCGGAGCCCGCCACGACCGGCACACCCGCCGCCACGACCTGCGGTGCGGCCTTACCGGGCCCCGCGGTCGCGGGCCGGACCGACGACAGCGGACGGCCGTCGCGAGTCTCGGCGGGCAGGGAGGTCTCGCCCAGGCCGACGGCCTCCTGGATCTTGCGCATCCAGTTCGGCGCCCACCAGGAGTCGTCGCCGAGCAGCTTCATCACGGCCGGGACGAGCACCATGCGGACCACGGTCGCGTCGACGAGCAGCGCGAACATCAGGCCGAACGACACGTACTTGAGCATCACCAGGTCGGACGTGGCGAACGCCGCGGCGACGCAGGCGAGGAGGATGGCCGCCGCCGTGATGATCCGGCCGGTGTTCGCGGTGCCGGCGCGGATCGCCTGCTTCGTCGTGGCGCCGGCCGCGCGTTCCTCGATCATCCGGGAGATCACGAAGACCTCGTAGTCGGTACTGAGGCCGAAGACCACCGCGATCACCAGCACCAGCACGGGCGCCATCATGGGCCCGCCGGTGAAGTTGAAGATGTCGCCGCCGTGTCCGTCCACGAACATCCAGGTCAGGAAGCCGAGCGTGGAGCCCAGCGACAGCAGCGACATGAGCACGGCCTTGATCGGCAGCGTCAGCGAGCCGAAGGCCAGGAACATCGCGATCGTGGTGACCAGGACCAGCAGCAGCATCAGGGCCGGCAGCAGGTCCAACATCGAGTTGATCGAGTCCTGCTGCAGGATCGGCATGCCGCCCACCAGGAACCCGACGCCCTTGCTCGCGTCGGCCCCGTCCATCGTGATGCCGCGCAACGCGGTCAGGGCCTCGCCGACCGCTGCGGTGTCGTTGGGGTCCTGCATGCTGCCGCTCGAGGTCCGGATCGAGACCTCGTGGCCGCGGACGACCAGCTTGTTCGAGGTGCCCTTGGCGGTGGACACGGCATCTCCGGCGGCGCCGAACCGCGCGGAGTTCGGGTCCGCGGGGTTCGAGCGGGTGAAGCCCGGGATCTTGTTCGCCTCGTCGAGGACCTGCTTGATCTGGGCGTCGCTGGCGTTGGTGAAGACGATCTTGACGGGCTGACCGGTGTTGTCCGGGAACAGCTCCTGGAACTGATCCTGGGCCATGCGGGTCTTGTTGTCCGGCGGCAGGTAGGTCTGCGAGATGCCGCCGAACTGGAGGCCGACGATCGGGATGCAGATCGCGAGCAGCAGCGTGACGACCCCGACGATGGCGGTCTTCGGGCGCTTCATGACCGCATCGGTCACCTTGCCCCACATGCCGGCCTCGATGTTCGCCTTCGTCTTCGCGCGGCCCGTCTTCTCGGCGGCCCAATGGATGACGCCGCCGATGAGCGGCAGGTTCCACTTGTCGAAGATGGTGAGGAACCAGTGGAAGCTGAGCGCGAAGACCTTCGGGCCGAGCACCGCGAGCATCGCGGGGAGTAGCGTCAGCGAGAGCAGCGCGGCGATGAACACGCCGAGCAGCGCGCCGGTGGCCATCGAGGTGAGCAGGCCCAGCGGCGAGATGTACAGACAGGCGAGCGCGGCCACGATGAGCAGCGACGACATGATGACCGTTCTGCCGGCCGTCATCACCGTGCGTTTGACCGCCGTCGGTGTGTCGTAGCCTTCGTCCAGTTCCTCTCTGAATCTGGACACCATGAACAGGCCGTAGTCGTGGGCGATGCCCAGGCCGATCAGCGAGATGATGGGCCCGACGAACAGGTTGACGTCGGTGAAGTCCGCCATCACCGAGGCGACGGCCATCGCCGCGCCGATGGTCAGCACGCCGATGATCATCGGCAGCACCGCCGCGACGACGCCGCCGTAGACGAAGAACAGCACGATCGCGACCAGCGGCAGGGCGATGATCTCGGCCTTCTTCTGGTCTTTCTGGACGCCCTCCGTGACCTCCGAGGTCACCGGGACCAGGCCGCCGACCTGCGCGGTGAAGACCGCCTTGTTCGCGTCGGACTGCAGCATCCGCATCAACGGCTGCTGGATCGCCACCCAGTCCTTGCCGCGCTGCGTGTCGTCCGCCGAGCGCATGGGCAGCGTGAAGAAGCCCCACGTGCCGCCCTTGGCGTCGGTGCGGCTGAACTTCTTGAAAAGCGCGTCGTTCGCCTGCGGCGCTCCGGGGGCGAACATCGTGTAGCTCAGCGAGCTCGCCTGCGGTTCCTTCTCGTTCGTCGGGTTCAGCTTCGAGTCGTCACCGGTGGCGTACTTCGCGAGGATGTCCTGGCGGGTCTGCTCGACGGCCTTCTCGACGTCCGGGTCGGTGATCTTCTTGCCCTCGGCGGGCTTGATCAGCACCAGGATGTCGGGCTGCATCTCGCGACCGTTGGCCAGGTCGGTGACCTGTGCCGCCGCCACCGAGTCGCTGTTCTCGTCGTAGAGACCGTTCATCTTGGTCTTCGCCCCGAGTCCGAGGAAGCCCCAGACGCCGGTGGTGGCGATGGTCACGAACAGGACCGCGATGATCGTGTATCGGAACGCGTAACTGAAGCGTCCTATCGCTGCGAACAAGCGAAAAATCCTTTCCGGTGGCCGGTTCTAGGGCTAGGCCCGGCTCGAAAGTAGCGAAGACAGGGGGCGGAACGGCTGCAGCCACGCACCCTCGTCGGGCAGCGCGTCGAGGCTCACGCGTGGCAGCGGCTCCCGGAACACCCCGGCGATGTCTTCGAGATCAACGAAGTCCAGAGTAGGGGAAGCCAACGCCCAGGCGGCGTGCTCGCGGAACCCGAGTACCTTGACCGGGACCCCGGTTGCGGCGATCTCCTCGAGCGGCTCGCGGAAGGCCTGGCCGTCCGCGGAGGCGACGACGAGCCCACCGAGTCCCGGCGAGTACCGCCGGACGTCGATGTGATCGAGCATGTCGTCGTCGACATCGCTGTCGTCATCGACCTTCGGCTTGGCGAACACCGCGTAGCCGACGTTCCGCAGGGCCTCGACCCATGGGCGGACCACGTCGGCGGTGCCGGGTGCGATGTTGGTGAAGACGGTGGCCTCGGGCTCGAGCCGGAGTGCGGTGCCGGATTCGCGGCTCGCCGCGCCGTCCGACTCCAGGGTGGCCGTGAACTCCAGCAACCAGCGCCCGAGCGCGTCGAAGCGCGGGCGGTGCGCCGCGGTGGGCCGGCCGCCCAGGATGGAGCCGAGCCCCATGTCCAGGTTGGGCGCGTCCCACACCAGCAGGACGCGCCGGGCCGGATCGGCGGTCACGACGGACTCGTCGGTCGGACTCGTCACGACACCTCTCCTTCCTCCACGCGCTCCCAGACGAACTCGTGGATCTCGCGGCCCACCTGCGCGGCCTTGTCCTGGAACTTGGTCACCGGGCGGTCGACGGAGATCGGCAGGCCGGCGTCGGCGAGGCGCGGGGGCAGTGCCACAGGCCGCAGGAGCGGCTCCGAGGGTGCGGTCTCCGCAATCGCCTCTGCATAGTCTGCATGATCAGTGGCCACGTGCAGAATCCCTCCGACCCGCAGGCGATCGGCGATGAGCCCGAACATGCGCTCCGAGAGCAGCCGGCGCTTATGGTGGCGCGCCTTGGGCCACGGGTCCGGGAAGTACACGCGCACGCCCGTGAGCGAGCCCGGGGCCACCATGTCCTCGAGCATCGCGACACCGTCGCCCCGCACGACCCGCACGTTCGTCAAGCCCGCGCGCTGCACGGCTCCCACCAGCTGGGCGATGCCGGGCAGGTAGACCTCCACCGCGACCACGTCCAGATCGGGCTCGGCCTGTGCCATGGCCCAGGTCGACGTTCCGGTGCCCGACCCGATCTCGACGACGAGCGGGGCCTCGCGGCCGAACCACGCCGCCGCGTCCAGGGGGTGCGGCGGTACCGGGAAGGCCCCGTCGGGGAGCTCGGGGGCACCGTCGGCGGAGAGGGGAGAGGCGGGCGGGATGTCCCGGCCCAGGGTGTCCCAGCCGGTGTCCATCGCCAGCTGCTGAGCGGGGGTGAGGGAGGCGCGGCGGGAACGGAAACTGGTTACTCGCGGGTACAGCCGACGGTGCTCGGCACGGGGATCCTGGGACTGTGGCACGCTCTCCATCGTCCCAGCTTTGCGGATGTGACCTAGCATTGGCCGCATGATCGTGCGTAACAGTCGCCACACGGCGCTCCGCCTGGCCACCCTGATGGTGGCCCTGCTCGCCGCGTTCGGCCTCGTCGCCGCGTGCTCGAAGAGCAGCGACGCGAAGCAGTCCGACGCCCCGTTGCCCGACGCGAAGACCGTCATCGACGCCTCGGCGGCGTCCGCCCGCGCCCTGCACGACGTGCAGTTGGACCTCTCGGTCGACGGCACGGTGCCGAACCTGCCCGTCAAGAGCGTCACCGCCTACCTCACCAACCAGCCGAAGGTCTCCGGACAGGGCGACGCGGAGGTCACCTTCAACGGCACCCAGGTCAAGGCCAAGTTCGTCGTGGTCGACGCGCATCTGTGGGCGCAGTTCGGTTCGGGGCAGGCCTACCAGGACATGGGCCTGGCCGCCGACATCTACGACGCCTCGGCCATCCTGGACCCCGAGAAGGGCATCGCCAAGCTCCTCTCGTCGGTCCATGAGCCCAAGGTCGAGGGCCGCGAGCAGATCGGCGGTACCGACGCGATCCGGATCTCCGGCATCATCCCGGGCACCGCGCTCGCCGGCATCGTCCCGAAGGCCGCCCTCGGCGACCGGCCGCTGACCTTCTGGGTCCAGGAGGCCGCGCCGAACAACCTCGTGCGCGCCAACGTGGGCTTCGACAACGGGACGCTGATCGTGACGCTCTCGGACTGGGGCAAGAAGGTCACCCTGCTGGACCCGAAGACCGCGAAGTGACGCTCACGGCTCCGTCGGAGGCGTCCGGCGCGGTCCGGGGGCGCGGCGTGGCCATCGGCGCCGCGGGCCTGGCGGTGCTCCTCGGCGCGCTGGACACCTATGTGGTGGTCTCGGTGCTCGAGGACATCATGCGCAGCGTCGAGATCCCGATCAACAAGATCCAGCTCGCCACGCCGATCATCACCTGGTACCTCCTGGGGTACATCGCGGCCATGCCGCTGCTCGGCCGCCTGTCCGACCGGTTCGGGCGCCGCCTGGTGCTGCAGGCCAGCCTCGCGCTGTTCATCGTCGGGTCGATCGTGACCGCGTTCGCGGACACCGTCCCCGAGGTCCTCGCGGGCCGGGTGGTGCAGGGCGTCGCGAGCGGCGCGCTGCTGCCCGTGACCCTCGCCCTGGCGGCCGACCTCTGGTCCGCGCGCCGACGGGCCGCCGTGCTCGGCTGGGTGGGCGCCGCGCAGGAGCTGGGCAGCGTCCTCGGCCCCGTGGTCGGCGTGGGCGTGGTGACGCTGGTGCACGACCACGTCGCGTCGGTGGCCCGCGAGGACGCCTGGCGGGTGGTGTTCTGGGTCAACGTGCCGCTGGCGCTCATCGCGATGCTGCTCCTGCAGGTCACGGTGCCCAAGCGCGCCGTGACGAAGGAGAAGGTCGACGTGGTCGGCGGGCTGCTGCTCGCCGTCGCGCTGGGCCTGTCGGTGATCGGCCTCTACAACCCCGAGCCCGACGGCGAGCACGTCCTGCCGCCGAACGGGCTGTGGCTGCTCCTGGGGGCCGCGGTCGCCTTCGTGCTGTTCGGCGTGTGGGAGCGGTTCGCGCGCACCAAGCTGATCGCGGCCGCCGGCATGCGGGTGCGCCCGTTCCTGGCCTCGTGCGCCGCGTCGGTGTGCGCGGGCGCGGCGCTCATGGTCACGTTGGTCGACGTCGAGATCTACGCCCGCGCGGTCCTCGAGCGCGACGGGGTGGCCGCCGTGCTCACCCTCGTGCGGTTCCTGTTGGCGCTGCCCGTGGGCGCCGTGCTCGGCGGGTTCCTGGCGACGCGCGTGGGCGACCGCCTCGTGTCGGTGGTCGGGCTGCTCGTCGCGACGGGCGGCTACCTGCTCATCGCGACCTGGCCCACCGACGTGCTCTCCGCCCACTACCTGGGTTTCCTGCCCGCGCTGGACACCTCGCTCGCGATCGCCGGCTTCGGCCTCGGCCTGGTGATCGGCCCCCTGTCGTCGGCCGCGCTGCGCGCGGTGCCGCTCTCGCAGGCCGGGATCGCGTCCGCGCTGCTCGTGGTCGCCCGGATGAGCGGCATGCTCATCGGCGTCGCCGCGCTGACCACCTTCGGCTTCTACCGCCTGAACTCGATCGTCAACGCCATGCCGCCGGTCGTCCCGCAGGGCGACTTCACGCAGACGGTGCGGGCGGTCGCCCGGCAGACGCAGGAGGCCTATGCCCACATGTTCGGCGAGGTCTTCCTGGTGACCGCGGGGATCTGTGTGGTGGGCGCCGTACTCGCGGCGTTCGTGGCCGGCGGGCGGCACCAATCGGAGGATTCGCCCGCCGCGGACGACGACGCGCTCGTACGCTCCCGGTAGCGGCCGGCGCGGGGGCGCCGGCCGGGAGTGGGGGCTCTCATGGGGGATTCAGCTGTCCGGAGTGTGACCGGGGATCCGACGGTGCGCACGGGGCCGCCGTGCGTCCGCGTGCTCGGCCGCGAGGGCGTCGGTAAGACGGTGCTCGGCGCGGCCCTGCGCGCCCGCTCGGTCGCACTGTCCGACGGTGCCGCCGACGCGGTGCTGTACTGCTTCGCGGGTGGCCTGCGCGCCACCGACCGGGCCGCGCTCGACGATCTCGCCGCGGGATCGTCCGGCCCGCCGCCGGTCGTGGCCTGGACCCGGGCCGACGCGGCGGGTTCGTGGCGCGCCGCCGACGCCTACGCCGAACGCCTCGGCGAGGTGCTGGGCGGCCCGGTGATCCCGGTGATGGCACTGCTCGACGATGTCGACCCCGTCGACCTGCCCGCGGTGCGCCGCCTCGCGCAGTCCGACCTGGCGCTGCCGGAGTCCGCGGTCGCGGCCCGGGCGGCGCTCGGCGCGGACGCCGGGCTGCTCTCCCGGCTCGGTGGCTACGGCCTGGCCTGCGCGATCGGTGCGCTGCGCGGGTCACCGTCGATGTCCGACGACGAGCTCCTCGCCGGCCTGCGCGACCTGAGCGGCGTCGACGCCCTGCTGGCGCCGCTCGCCGCCGCGATCGACGGCCACGAGGAGCGCCGGGAGGCCGAGTTCGAGGACCTGCTGCGCACCGTCGCCGTGACGGACTGCGCTCGACGGGACGCGGCGGAGCGTATCCTGCTCGACCGGCTCGGGCGCGTGTCGTGACGATCCTGGTGGCCGGGCAGGACCCGGCGGGCGCGGTCGCGGTCGCGTCCCGGCTGGGCGGCGACGCGGCGGCGGTCGGTGCCGACGGTGTGCTCACCCCGCTCGGCGAGCACCGTGACCAGCACGACGTGGGCGTGTACGTGCTCGACGCCTGCGTCCCGGCCGACGCCGTCGACCTCGCCGCGCTCGGACGGCTGCGGGCCGGCCTGCCGACGGTGCTCGTCGCGACCGGGGCCGAGGTCTACCCGGACGCGGCGGAGACGACGGACGTCTCGGCGCGTCGCCTCGGCGCCGACGTGCTCGCCGTCCAACCGGACTCGGGCGCCGGCTTCGAGGCGCTGCAGGCGGCGCTGGAGCACCCCGCGCCGCCGGTGCCCCGCCCGCCCCGGCCCGCACCGTCGAACCCGGCGCTGGAACGTGCGGACCGCTCCGCGTACCTGCGCGCGACGGTCGCCCGGCTGCGGGCGAGCCTGCTCGCGGCGTCGGCGGAGGGCTTCCGCCGGCCGGAGGACGGCGACGAGCGTCTCGACGACCACGACGACGTCTGCGCGCGTCTCGACGGCGTGGTCGTGGAGTTGGAGCGGTCGCTGCGCGCGCAGCTGCGCGCCGTCTACCGGGGGACCTTCGCGGGCTGGCCCGCGGTGCCGGAACCCGCGGCCCCGTCGTTGCCCCGCGCCGATCCGCCGGCCGCGCCCGCGCGCCGCCGCGGCCCCGAGGACGCAGCGGTCCTCGTGCTGGGGGCGTCGGCGGGGCTGGGGATCGGCCGGGCCGTGGCCGCACCCCTGGACGTGTTGGGCGGGGCGCGCTGGCTGGCTCTGCCGATCAGCCTCGCGGTCGGGCTGGCGGCGGCGGTGTGGCTGCTGCGGGTCCGTCGCCGGACCGCCGCGCGGTCGGAGCGCCGGAACCGGGCGGACGCGGCGTCGGCGGTCTTC
This sequence comes from Tsukamurella sp. NPDC003166, assembly GCF_040611135.1. Classification (NCBI taxonomy): domain Bacteria; kingdom Bacillati; phylum Actinomycetota; class Actinomycetes; order Mycobacteriales; family Tsukamurellaceae; genus Tsukamurella; species Tsukamurella sp. NPDC003166. Next base: position 74,190 of record NZ_JBEXNL010000007.1, on the reverse strand, counting down.
CGGCAGCGGGTCGAGGTGGAGCTGACGGCCGCCCTGGTGGCGGCGGAGGCCGATGCCGCTCTGCGGATCGCGCGCGGTCCGGCGACCGACCCCGGTGCGGGGCGCGCATCGGGAACCGGTCCCGGGGCCGGTGCGTCTAATTCATATGGACCATGATTTCGGTCTGTTCGCGCCCTCCGGCGGGGGAGCGTTCGGGCCCGAGCTGTTCGACGGTGCCGTCCCCGCCGAGGGACCCACGCCCGGCGGGCTGTGGGTGCAGGCCGAGGGCGGGTGGTTCGACGTGCACGCCCTCGATACCGACGGTGACGGGCTGGTCGACACGGGCACGCTGACGGACGCGTCCGGAACAGCGGTCTTCACCGATCTCGACGCGGACGGTGTCGCGGACGTCTACCACCGGGTTCGGACGGACGGCACCTTCGAGACGTGGCGGTTCTCCGGCGGCGCCTGGCGTCTGATGGACCGCGGCGACGTGGGGTGAAGCGGGAGGGGGTGGCCGGCGGAGTAACGCCGGCCGTGTGATGTGAGATGACGCACGTCACCCTCGGTGCTGTGACCTTGCCCGATGTGTGACACTGGTCCAAAGGTTCGGATTGCGACTCTCGGAGATGACACATATGACGTCAGCCACCATTCCCGGTCTCGAGGGGGATCTCCCCACGAAGCACGCGCAGCTCATCGAGTGGGTGCGCGAGGTCGCCGAGCTCACGCAGCCCGACCGCGTCGTGTGGGCCGACGGCTCCGACGAGGAGTGGGACCGCCTCACGTCCGAGATGGTGGCGGCCGGCACGTTCACCAAGCTGAACGAGGATCGCAAGCCCAACTCCTTCCTCGCGCTCTCGGATCCGGCGGACGTGGCGCGCGTGGAGTCGCGCACCTACATCTGTTCGGAGACCAAGGAGGCCGCCGGCCCCACGAACAACTGGATGCGCCCCGCCGAGATGCGCGCCACGATGACCGATCTCTACCGCGGCTGCATGCAGGGCCGCACCATGTACGTGGTGCCCTTCTGCATGGGCCCGCTGGGTGCCGACGATCCGAAGCTCGGCGTCGAGCTCACCGACAGCCCGTACGTCGTCGTCTCGATGAAGATCATGACCCGTATGGGCCAGGCCGTGCTGGACAAGCTCGGTGACGAGGGCTTCTTCGTCAAGGGCATCCACTCCGTGGGCAAGCCGCTCGCGCCGGGCGAGGCCGACGTGCCGTGGCCGTGCAGCGAGACCAAGTACATCACCCACTTTCCGGAGACCCGCGAGATCTGGTCCTACGGCTCCGGTTACGGCGGCAACGCCCTGCTGGGCAAGAAGTGCTACGCGCTGCGCATCGCCTCGGCCATGGCGCACGACGAGGGCTGGCTCGCCGAGCACATGCTCATCCTCAAGTTGATCTCGCCGGAGGACAAGGTCTACTTCGTCGCCGCTGCGTTCCCGTCGGCCTGCGGCAAGACCAACCTGGCGATGATCCAGCCGACCCTGCCGGGCTGGCGCGCGGAGACCGTCGGTGACGACATCGCCTGGATGCGCTTCGGCAAGGACGGCCGCCTTTACGCCGTGAACCCGGAGTTCGGCTTCTTCGGCGTCGCCCCCGGTACGTCGATGGACTCGAACCCGAACGCCATGAAGACGATCGAGGCCGGCAACACCATCTTCACCAATGTCGCCAAGACCGACGGTGGCGATGTGTGGTGGGAGGGCATGTCCGCCGCCCCGCAGCACCTCACGGACTGGAAGGGCCAGGACTGGGAGTCCAGCTCGGCCGAGAACGAGGACGGTGTGGTCACCGTCGCGGCGCACCCGAACTCGCGCTACACCACCCCGATGTCGCAGTGCCCGTCGATCGCCCCCGAGTGGGACGACCCGCAGGGCGTGCCGATCTCGGCCATCCTCTTCGGCGGCCGCCGCAAGACGACGGTGCCGCTGGTCACGCAGGCGCGCGACTGGAAGCACGGCGTCTTCATGGGCGCGACCGTCGGCTCGGAGCAGACCGCCGCCGCCGAGGGCAAGGTCGGCACCGTTCGCCGCGACCCGATGGCGATGCTGCCCTTCCTGGGCTACAACGTGGGCGACTACTTCGACCACTGGCTCAACATCGGTAAGCAGGCCGACGAGTCGAAGCTGCCGGCCGTGTTCTACGTGAACTGGTTCCGCCGCGGCGAGGACAAGCGTTTCCTGTGGCCCGGATTCGGCGAGAACAGCCGCGTGCTCAAGTGGATCGTCGATCGCATCGAGGGCAACGCCGCGGGCAAGGAGACCCCGATCGGCATCGTCGCCACCCCGGAGGAGCTGGATCTCACCGGTCTGGACACGCCGGTCGAGGACGTCGCCGAGGCGCTCGCGGTCAACGTCGACGAGTGGAAGGGCGAGCTGCCGTCGATCGACGAGTGGTTCGACTTCGTGGGCGATAAGCTGCCCACCGGCCTCAAGGACGAGCTGGACGCGCTCAAGCAGCGCCTGGGCTGATCCCCTGATACGTGCTGCGCCCCCGCCGTTCTCGGCGGGGGCGCAGTGCTGTCCGGGCTACCGCAGACGGCGCTCCGCGTCAGGCGCGTGACCAGTCCCGCTGCCGCAGGTCGAGCTTGAGGATCTTGCCGGCGCCGGAGACGGGGAGCGCGTCGACGAACGCGACGGACCGCGGCAGCTTGTAGTTCGCGATGTGCGTGCGCGCGAAGGCGCGCAGCTCGTCGGAGGTGAGGGAGGCACCGTCGGCGAGCACGACGACGGCGTGCACCCGCTCGCCCCACTCCTCGTCGGGCACGCCGATCACGGCGACCTGCGCGACCGCGGGGTGCTTGGCGAGCGCGTTCTCCACCTCCACCGAGTAGACGTTCTCGCCGCCGGTGATCACCATGTCCTTGATCCGGTCGGCGATGAAGACGTACCCGTCGGTGTTCATGTATCCGGCGTCGCCGGTGTGCATCCAGCCGCCGCGCAGCGCCTCGGCGGTCTCGGCCTCCTTGTTCCAGTAACCCGTCATCAGGTGGTCGCCGCGCACCACGATCTCGCCGACCTCGCCGCGTGGCACCTCCGCGTCGTCGAAGTCCACGATCCGCACCTCGGAGTGCGCGGCGGGGCGGCCGCAGCTGCGCCGCAGCGAGAGATCGTCGTGGTCCTCGGCGGTGAGGAGCGTGGCGACGGGAGCCACCTCGGTCATCCCGTAGGCCTGCGTGAGACGCGCCTGCGGGACCAGGGCGTGCGTCCGCTCGAGCACCGCTTCGGAGATCGGGGACGCGCCGTACATGATCCGGGTCAGGCTCGACAGGTCCGCCGCGCGTCCCTCGGGCGAGTCGATGAGCATCTGGATCATCGTGGGGACGAGGAGGGCGTCGGTGACGCGGTGCTCCTCGATCGCCGCGGCAACCCCCGCCGGGGTGAACGACGGGACCATGACGTGCGTGGCCCGCGTCAGGCAGGCGATGTTCCACGCGGCGAGGTCCGCCAGATGGAACATCGGTGCCGCGTGCAGGAGGACGCCGCCGCGGTTCAGCATGCCGGTGGTCACCAGCGAGCCCATCGCCGAGGTCAGGCACGCGCGGTGGGAGAGCATGACGCCCTTCGGCGCACCTGTCGTGCCGCCGGTGTAGAAGATCCCGTACAGGTCGTCGCCGCGGCGCCGCGCGTCCTCGACCGGGGCGGACTCGGCGATGAGCGCCTCGTAGCCGAGCATGCCGTCGGGCACCGCGCCCTCGCCCGCGAAGATCACGGAGTGCAGGTTCGGCGCGAGCGTGCGGAGCTCGGGCACCAGCGGCGCGAAGGCGTCGTCGACCACCAGGATGTCCGTCGCGCAGTCGACGAGGGAGTACGCGATCTCCGCGGCGCTCCAGCGCACGTTGACGGGGTTGACCACGCACCCCGCCCACGGGGTCGCGAGCAGGAACTCGTGATAGCGGTCGCTGTTGAGCGACAGGATGCCGATCCGGTCGCCCTCCCGCGCCCCGAGCCCGCGGAACGCGCCGGCGAGCCGGGGCACTCGGTCGGCTGTTTCGGCGGCCGTGCGGCGGCGATCGCGGTACACGGTCACGACGTGCTGCGGCACGGCCTGAGCGGTCTGGGACAGCGATTGGGTGATCTGCACGTCAATCCTCCGAGGAGTGAACGGATACAAGTGTGATGTCGGCTACATCGAGATCGACTATTGCATGTCAGGGCCGGACTGTGCAATAAATGTGAATATTCAATCGTATGGAGGTAGAAATGATTCGGACATACGTCGCCGGCGTCGGGATGGTTCCCTTCGCCACCCCGCGCACGGCCGAGCCCTACGACGTGATGGCACCCGCCGCGATCCGGGCCGCCCTCGCCGACGCGGGCGTCGAGCTCGCGGACGTGCAGCAGGCCTACGCCGGGTACGTCTACGGCGATTCCACGAGCGGCCAGCGCGCGCTGTACCGGGTCGGCACGACGGGGATCCCGGTGGTCAACGTCAACAACAACTGCTCGACGGGGTCGTCCGCGCTCTTCCTCGCGCGGCAGGCGGTCGCATCCGGCGCCGCGGACTGCGTGTTGGCCTTCGGCTTCGAGCAGATGGAACGCGGGGCGCTCGCCATCAAGTGGCCCGACCGGCCGAGCCCGTTCGTCGACTTCATGGCGATCGCCGAGGGGCGGAACGGTGCAAGTGAAGCACCGTTCGCCGCTCAGCTCTTCGGCGGCGCCGGCTCCGAGTACGCCGAGCGGTACGGCGTCGCGCCGGAGACCTTCGCCAAGGTCGCGGTCAAGGCCCGCACGCACGCCGCGAACAACCCGTTCGCGGTCTTCCGGGAGCCCGTCACCGTCGAGGAGGTGATGGCGTCGCCGCAGATCTTCGGCCCGCTCACGCGGCTCCAGTGCTGCCCGCCCACCTGCGGGGCCGCCGCCGCGCTCCTCGTCAGCGAGGACTTCGCCCGCGCCCGCGGCCTGCGTACGACGGTCGCGATCGCCGCGCAGGCGATGACCACCGACGGCCCGGCCTCCTTCGACGGCTCGCTGGTGAACCTCGTCGGGGCGGACATGAGCCGCCGTGCCGCGGACCAGGTGTACGAGGCCGCGGGCGTGGACCCGAAGGACGTGCGCGTGGTGGAGCTGCACGACTGCTTCACCGCGAACGAGATCCTCTCTTACGAGTCGCTGCGGCTCACCCCGGACGGCACGGCGGAGAAGTTCATCGAGGACGGCGACAACACCTACGGCGGCGCGGTGGTCACCAACCCGTCGGGCGGCCTGCTGTCCAAGGGGCATCCGCTGGGTGCCACGGGCCTCGCGCAGTGCGCGGAGCTGTCCTGGCAGCTGCGCGGCGAGGCGGGGGCCCGCCAGGTCGACGGTGCCTCCCTGGCCCTGCAGCACAACATCGGGCTCGGCGGCGCGGCCGTGGTGACGCTCTACGAGCGGGGCGAGCGGTGATCGACCGCGACCAGGCCCTGGCCCTGGCCCTGCCCGAGTTCGCCGTCGACGTCGAGCGCGGCCGGCTGCGCTTCTTCGCGCAGGCGATCGGCGAGACCGATCCCGTGTTCACCCATCTCGACGCGGCCCGCGCCGCGGGCCACCGCGACCTACCCGCGCCACCGACCTTCGTCTTCGGCCTGGCCCTCGAGGCGCCGGAGCCCTTCGGCTACCTCGGCGCGCTCGGGATCGACCTGCGCCACATCCTGCACGGCGAGCAGCGCTTCGACCATCACGCCGTCGTCTGCGCCGGAGACCGGATCACCGTGCGGGAGAGCATCGTCGACGTCTACGCCAAGAGTGGTGGCGCCCTCGAGTTCCTCGTCAAACGCTCCGAATTCCTCCGCGACGGCGAGTCCGTCGCCACGGCCACCTCGACGATCGTCGTCCGCCGCCCGCAGGAGGCCGCCGCATGAGATTCCTGAGTCAACCCCTACGCGGCATTCGGGAGGTTTCTGGCGGTTCGGTGCTGCGGGTTGTAGGGGGTTTGGGTGCGCCAGCAGGCCCAGATGATGCGGAGCCAGGATCGGCCGAGGGTGCGCAGGGCGTGGGGGTGCCGCTGCCCGCGGGCGCGGGCGTCGACGTAGCGTTGCTGGGCCCAGGGGTCGCCGCGGCGGCTGTTGTCGATCCAGGTGTGCAGGGCCTGCCGTGCGCGTCTGTTGGTGGCGTGCCGGAAACCCACGACGTGGCTCTTGCCGGACGCGCGGGTCACCGGCGCGATGCCGGTTTCAGCGGCGAACTGCTCGAAACTGGTGGCGCGTTCGAGGATCGGTCCGACCTCGCCGATGATCTGGGCAAGGTTGAGGGTGCCGATCCGCGGCAGATCCTTGAGCAGCGGCGCGTAGGGATGCGTCGTGACCTTGTCGGCGATGACCTTGTCCAGGCCGTCGACAGCGGTCTGCAGTGCGCGGACGACACCGACCTGGGCGGTGATGACATGCGTGATGATCTCGTCGCCGATGCTGCTGTCCGGGATGGGGGCCGCCCGGAGTCGTTCGAGCAGTTCGGAGCCGGAACGCCGGCCGCTGTAGCCGTGCTTGCGGCAGAACGACTCCAACTGCTTGGCGGTGAGCTTGGCCGCGGATTCGGCCGTCGGGTAGCGGGTGAGGAAGGCGATCGCGATCGCCGAATGGAGCGCGGCGAACACCGCTTTACCGCCCGGCCAGTACTGATCGAGCAGGGCAGCGAGCTGGTTGACCGCGGCGATCCGCAGCTCCAGCTGATCTCCCCGCGCCCGGGTCAGGGCCTGCAACTCGCGCGTCGCGGCAGTCACCGGCTGCAAGCGCGGGAGGCGATGACCGTCGGTGCGGGCGTAGTCGGCGAGCTTGAACGAATCCCCCGGGTCGGTCTTGGCCCGCGCAGCACCCCACCGCGGCCTTGCGGCATGGAAGGCATTGGGATGCACCGGGATCACCGGATGTCCTGCAACGGTCAGCCGATCCACCACCAGTCCGCGGGTCGTCTCGATCGCCACCGGCAACTCGCTCGGGTCGCCGAACTCCGCAAGTCGGTTGATCGCCGCAGTGATACCGGCCTCGGTATGTGGGACCGCCGATCGATGCACTTTGCCGCCGTTGTCATCGATGATGGTCATGTCATGGGTACTGTTGCCCCAATCCCAGCCGACGAACATGCAACTCCTCCTCGCAGGTCAACACTCGATCTGCTCGGAGTGGGGAGACGCTGCCGGAAGCTCACTAATCGGCCCTCTGCGGGGCGTGTTCCTGACGCCGGTCGGCGGCTCCCGGCCCGGCGGAGCCGGCAGAACTCATGCTGGCCCTCACGGGGCATGCGCACAGGGCCGTGCACCCGCCGGTACCGAGAGATCACAACCCTAACCGATCGGGCTGCAGAAAGGATGGTGCCCTAGTGAGCGCGACCGTCGAGGTGGGCACCGAGCTGCCCCCGCTCGCCGTCGGCGAGATCACCCGCACCACCCTGGCCCTGTTCGCGGGTGCGAGCGGTGACCACAACCCCATGCACATCGACCTCGACGTCGCCCGCTCGGCGGGCCTCGACGATGTCTTCGCCCACGGCATGCTCGGCATGGCGCACCTGGGTCGACTGCTCACGGGATGGGCCGGCGTGCAACGCATCCGAAGCTTCGCGGTGCGGTTCGTCGCCATCACCCCCGTGCACGCCGAGCCCGTCTGCCGGGGCACGGTCGTGGCGGTCGACGGTGCCGCACGCACCGCCACCGTCGACCTCACCGTCTCCCTCGCCGACGGCACCACGACCCTCACGGGCACCGCCGTCGTCGACCTCTGATCCCTACCCCGAAGGAGTACCACCCATGTCCGCACTGAGCGGCAAGGTCGCCGTGATCACCGGATCCGGCCGCGGCATCGGCCGTGAGATCGCCCTCAAGCTCGCCGCCGACGGCGCGGCCGTCGTGGTGAACGACCTCGACGCGGCGCCCGCGGCGCAGACCGTCGCCGATATCGAGGCGGCCGGCGGCCGCGCCGTGGCCTGCGCCGGGAGCGTCACCGACGAGGGCTTCGCGGAGCGCTTCATCGGCACCGCGATCGATGAACTCGGCGGGCTCGACATCATCGTCAACAATGCCGGCTACACGTGGGACTCGGTCGTGCAGAAGATGACCGACGAGCAGTGGGACGCGATCCTCGACGTGCACCTCAAGGCCCCGTTCCGGATTCTGCGCGCCGCGCAGCCGGTGATCTCCGGTCTCGTCAAGGCCGCCCGCGCGGAGGGCCGCGAGGTGCCGTGCCGCAAGGTGGTCAACATCTCCTCGATCGCCGGGCTCGGCGGCAACGCGGGGCAGGCCAACTACGCCGCGGCCAAGGCGGGCGTGACGGGCCTGACGAAGACCATCGCCAAGGAGTGGGGCCGGTACAACGTCACCGTCAACACCGTCGCCTTCGGCCTCATCACCACCCGCCTCACGGAGGCGCCCGCCGGTGGCGGCGGCAGCATCGACGTAGCCGGCCGGGAGATCAAGGTGGGGGTGAACCCGCAGCTGCTCGACGCGATGGCCGCGCAGATCCCGTTGGGCCGCGCGGGGACGCCCCAGGAGGCCGCGGGCGCCGTCTACCTGCTGTGCCGGCCCGAGTCCGACTACGTCAGCGCGCAGACCCTGGTCTGCGGGGGCGGCTACATGATCTAGGCGCCATAGTCTTGTCACTCATGGAGACGACACCGGTGCGCGCACGACCGGCAAACCGGCGCGAGCTCATCATCGAGGCCGCCACCGCGGCGTTCGCGACGCGCGGATACGAGAACGTCGCGATGAGCGCGGTGGCCGACGCCGTGGGGGTGCGCCCTTCGGCCCTGTACCGCCACTTCGCGAACAAGGAGGCGATGCTCGCGGCGGCCTTCGAGGCTTACGTGCGGGGCCTGCGCGAGGCGCTGGCGGCGGGATCCGCGGCGGACCGGTTCGGGCCGCTGATCGACCGGATCCTCGCGCACCGGGCCGCGGGCCGGCTGTGGATCCGGGAGGCCCGGTACCTGTCGGCGGACGCGGCCGCGGAGATCCGCGAGACGCTCCTGGCGGAGCTCGACGCGGCGGTCGCGGCGCCGGGCGACGGTGCCGGGGGGCGCGTCCGTTCGATCGCGGTACTCGGCGTCCTGCTGAGTACCGCGATGCACGCCACGGAGTCGGCCGCGCCGCCGATGCGCGTCGTCCTGTCCGGGTTGGTCTCCCGGGCGGTGACCGGTCCGCTCGGGAACGACGCCGTGCCCGCCGCGCTTCGTGGGCTGGCGCGGGTCGCCAAGCGCGAGCAGATCCTCGCCGCCGCGGTCGAGTTGTTCGCGGCCCGGACCTACGACGGGGTGGCGATGGAGGACATCGCCGCCGCGGTCGACCTCGCGTCGTCGAGCATCTACAACCACTTCGCCAGCAAGGAGGAGATCCTCTCGTCGGCGCTCAACCGCGCCAACGGGTTCGTCCAGGTGGACCTCGACGAGGTGCTCGCCGGCACCGACGATCCGGTCACCGCGCTCCGGGCCGTCGTGGCCAGGTACGCGAGCTTCGTCGTCCATCACCCCGGCATGATGCAGCTGATCGTCTCCGAGCTCGGCGAGCTCAGCTATCGCGAGAGCGCGGTCCTGATCGACGCGCAGCGCGCGTACGTGGGCGAGTGGGCCGAGCTGTACCGCGCAGTCGACGATGCCGAACCCGCCGCCCGCCGCGTGATCGTGATGGGGGCCATCACTGCCATCAATCAGCTCGCCGGCAGCGGGAGCGTGCCGCCCGGGGTCGACGGCACCGATCTCGTGATCGCATACGGCAGAGCGATTCTGGGCCTCGATGGGGAGCATGAGGGCGGACGGGCCACCCGATAGGGCCGGCGGCGGCGCACGAGGCGATGGCAAAGTGCGATGCGCCCGGATTGCGCCGCGGAGGTGGCGGCATCTGCGGCAGGACGTCCGAGGCGGTCCGTTGAGGACGCGGTTTGTCCGGTGTGATCCAAAAAATTACCAGAGCGAAAGAATCGCGATTCACGGTGTGGAACAACGTTGTGCAACGCGACTCCCCCGGGTTGTGGTCGCGTTCACATCGTGTCGTTATCGTTACCCGGGTTTCCTGGATAACCTCGCGTGACTCGTGTTGGCTCGGGGGTGGGTCGAGTCGGTAGGTAGAGAAACCACCTCCGAGTTCCGTTCGTCTTCAAGGCATCTCAAGCATGCGCCGCGCTCCGCACGGAGTAGCGGCGATCGGTCGTGTCCGCCTTCCGATACTCGCCCGCCCGAAGGAATGGTCGTTGCGTGAATGGAGAACGGGAGAGTTCATGTCCAGGTATCAGGGGCGGCATCGTAGGAACAATCGGACCGGTGTCTCGGTGACGCGGATGACCGCGTCGGCGGCAGCCGCTGTGGCGGTGGGGTCGATCTGGTTCGGTGCGGGCGCCGCGCAGGCCGGTGGCGACCCGTCGAAGCCGCCCGCCCCGGTGCAGCCCGGCGTACCCGGTGCGGCGTCCGGCGCGGGAACCACGAACGGCGGCACCGTCGCCGGGACCACGAACGGCGGCGCGGGGCGCACGACGGGCGGTGCCGGCGCGACCGGGACGGGAGGCGCAGGTCGCGGAGGTGGCGCCGGCGCGGGCGGTACCGCCGGTGGCGCAGGCAACGCCGGTGGGACGAACGCCGCAGGCGGGGCGAATGCCGCAGGTCGCTCAGGCGGCGCGAACGCCGCGGGCGGCGCGAATGCCGCGGGTCGTGCGGGCGGTGGGACCGCTGCCGCGCAGGGCGGTGCCGGTGGTTCGAGCGCGAGCGCGCCGGGTGGATCCGGGGGGCGGGTCGCCCCGGCCCAGGCGGCTCCGGCCGCACCCGCACAGTCCGCACCCGCACAGGCCGCTCCCGCCCGGGCGGGTGGCCCCGGAGGGCCCAGCGGTTCCGCGGCGAGCCGCGTCGGGGGCGCAACCGGGAGCGGATCCGCGACCGGTACCGGCGGCGCGAACAGTGCGGCACCCGCCGGCGCGGGCCGAGCGGCGCCGTCGGTCGGGGCCAACGCCGCAGCCCCGGCCCCTGCCGCGGACACGGCGGCCGAGACGACCTCGGGGTCGGACGCGGCGGGTGGGGCTGCGTCCTCGTCGGCCGCCGACCGGGGCTCCTCGGTCGCCCCCATCGGTGCTCGGTCCGTCGGCGGGGCCGCTGAGAGCGGTTCGGGGGCGGCGGGCGGAGGCGCGTCCTCGTCGGGCTCGACCGCGGCAGGTGGTGCATCCACCGCCGGTACCGGCTCGCCCGCGACCGGGTCGGGCGAGGTGTCGACGTCACTCCCCGGTGCATCGGCGGCCGGTGGGCAGCCGGAGAGTCCGTCGGGCGGCGGGCTCATCGGCTCGATCGTCGACAAGGTCCTCTGATCCGCCGCGCGCCCCGGGCCCGTCAGGACGCCCGGGGCGCGCTGAGCTCGGAGAGGATGTCGCGCAGCGTGTCCGCCACCGTCATCACCGAGCGGCGGCGCAGCGCCTCCGGGCGGGCGAGCACGTCGATCGTGCGGACGGCGGCGACGCCCCGCAGCGGACGCAGCACCAGGCCGGGCGGCACGGCGGGCCGGGCGGTGTACCGCGGCAGCAGCCCGATCACGCCGCCGGCCGCCACCAGGGCGGCGACGGCGGAGTAGTCGTTGATCCGGTGCAGCACCCGCGCCGGACGGCCGGTGACGGCGACCACCGCGGCCAACACGTCGGCAGGGGAGTAGCCGGCGCGGCTGGTGACCCACGGCTCGTCCGCGACCTCCTCCGGTAACAGGGCGGCGCGGGCGGCGAGCGGGTGGCCGGCGGGGAGCGCCACGTCGAGCGCCTCCTCGATCATCGGGAGCACCGATACGCGATCCTGCGGCCACGCGGGACCGTTCGCCATCCGGTGCGCGAGCACCAGGTCGTACCGGGCGGTGAGCGCGGGGAACTCCTGCTGGGAGACGTCCTCGTCGGACAGGCGTAGGCGCGGCACCCCGTCGGCGCCGGGCGGCAGGCGGTCGACGAGGCGGGAGAACACCGCGTGGCCGGCGCTGTGGAAGGCGCTGAGCGCGACCGTGCCCGCCGGGTCGTCGTGGAAGGCGCCGATGGCCGCGCGGGCGTCCGCCATCGCACGGATCACGGACGCGCCCGCGTCGGCGAGGACCCGCCCGGCGTCGGTGAGCACCAGGTTGCGTCCCTCGCGGCGCGTCAGCGGCACGTCCACGCTGCGCTGCAGCAGCGCCAGCTGCTGCGACACCGCCGACGGGGTGATCAGCATGGCATCGGCCACCGCGCGCACACTTCCGAGGTCGCCCAGCTCGCGCAGCACCCGCAGCTGCCGAATGTCCATGAAGTGAATCCTTAACCATCGGATCAGTAGATGGCCATTGTTCTTCATCCTCGGGGACTGTGCAATGGAACCCATGAAGGCACTGTTCAAGTCCACGCGCGGCCCCGGACTGGAATTCGTCGACCGCCCGGAGCCGGAGGCCGGCCCGGACGAGGTGAAGATCCGCGTCATGGCGACGGGGATCTGCGGGACCGACCTGCACATCCTCGGCTGGGATGCCTGGGCCGACGGTGCCGTCGCCGCGCCGCTCATCCCGGGGCACGAGTTCTACGGCGAGGTCGTCGCCGTCGGCGGCGGTGTTCGGGAGGTCGCCGTCGGGGACCGGGTGTCCGGGGAGGGGCACGTCGTGTGCGGCGTCTGCCGCAACTGCCGCGCCGGCCGGCGGCAGATGTGCATCCGCACCCGGTCCGTCGGCGTGCAGCGCGACGGTGCCTTCGCGGAGTACGTGGTGATCCCCGAGACCAATGTGTGGGTGCACCGCGATCCCGCGATCACGCCCGAGCTCGGCGCGGTCTTCGACCCGCTCGGCAACGCCGTGCACACCGCGCTGAGCTACCCGCTCGTGGGCGAGGACGTGCTCATCACCGGCGCCGGGCCGATCGGGCTCATGGCGATCGGTGTGGCCCGGCACGCAGGCGCGAACCGGATCGCGATCACCGATGTCTCCGAACCCCGCCTGGCGCTGGCCCGTTCGCTGGGCGCCGACCTGGCGGTGGACGTCTCGCAGCAGCGCATCGCCGACGCGCAGCGGGAGCTCGGGCTCACCGAGGGCTTCGACGTGGGTTTCGAGATGTCCGGGCATCCCACGGCGTTGCCGGAGATGATCGACAACATGAACCACGGCGGGCGGATCGCGATGCTGGGGTTGCCCAGCGGCGCGATCGACATCGACTGGGGCAAGGTGGTCACCCACATGCTCACGTTGAAGGGGATCTACGGCCGCGAGATGTACGAGACCTGGTACGCGATGAGCGCGATGCTCTCGTCGAATCACGCGCTCCGCGCCGGGATCGAAGCACTGGTCACCGATGTGCTGCCCGCCGCACAGTGGGAACGCGCCTTCGAGACCGCCCGCGCCGGCACCGGCGGCAAGGTGGTGCTCGACTGGACCGCGGCCTGACCGGCTCGATCTCCGAGCAGTACCGACCACCTCCACCACGATCCGATCCGGAAGGACCCCACATGTATTCGACGATGCGTGATCAGCTCCGCGCCGAGCTCGAGGCGATCCGCGCCGCAGGCACCTTCAAGAACGAGCGACACATCGACTCGCCGCAGTCGGGCCGCATCGCGGCGGGCCGCCTCGGTGAGCCCGCTGTGGACGTGCTCAACTTCTGCGCCAACAACTACCTCGGACTCGCCGACCACCCGGACGTGATCGCCGCCGCCAAGCGGGCCATGGACGAGCGTGGCTTCGGCATGGCCTCCGTGCGGTTCATCTGCGGCACCCAGGATCTGCACCTCGAGCTGGAGGCGGCGGTGTCCGCCTTCCTCGGCACCGAGGACACGATCCTGTTCTCCAGCTGCTTCGACGCCAACGGCGGCGTCTTCGAGTCGCTGTTCGGCCCCGAGGACGCGATCGTCTCGGACGCGCTGAACCACGCGTCGATCATCGACGGCATCCGGCTGTCCAAGGCGCGGCGCTATCGCTACGCCAACCGCGACATGGCGGATCTCGAGGCCACGTTGACCGAGGCCACCACCGGCGACGCGCCCGCGCGGAGGATCATCGTGGTCACCGACGGTGTCTTCTCCATGGACGGCTACCTCGCGCCGCTGCGTGAGATCTGCGACCTGGCGGAGCGTTTCGGCGCGCTCGTGATGGTGGACGACTCGCACGCCGTCGGGTTCATGGGCGGCACCGGTGCGGGCACTCCGGAGCACGCCGGCGTGAGCGACCGCATCGACGTCTACACCGGCACCTTCGGCAAGGCGCTCGGCGGCGCGTCCGGTGGCTACGTCTCCGGCCGTTCCGAGATCGTGGCGATGCTGCGGCAGAAGGCCCGGCCGTACCTGTTCTCGAACTCGCTCGCGCCGGCGATCGTCGCTGCCACGCTGCGTGCGCTGGAGCTGGTCCGGGACTCGGCGGAGCTGCGGAACCGGCTCGCCGACAACGCGGCTCTGTTCCGTCGTCGCATGTCGGAGGAGGGTTTCGAGCTGCTCGACGGCGAACACGCCATCATCCCCGTCATGTTCGGCGACGCCGCGCTCGCGGCGCGGGTGGCGGACGCGATGCTCGGACACGGCGTGTACGTCACGGCGTTCAGCTACCCGGTGGTGCCGCAGGGCGCCGCCCGGATCCGCGTGCAGCTCTCGGCGGCCCACACCGCCGACGACATCGAGCGCTGCGTGCAGGCCTTCGTCGCGGGACGCGCCGCGGCCTGATCGGCCCGCGACTCAGAGCCGGGCGTCGCGGCCGTAACGGCCGAATTCGAGCAGGATCAGGGCCGCGGCCACCCGCCCCACCTGGTGCGGCCGCAGCAGGACGGCCCGCTCCTGATCGAACGAACGGTACTTGCGCAGATAGCGGTACAGCCGCTCCACGTGCAGCAGCGGATCGAAGGCGTGCACCGCGCGTCGTGCGGCCGCTCTGACCCGCGGGTGGTTCCGGAGCGTCGCCGAGTCGTCGGCGAACAGGTCGGGGAACGGCGCGAAGGCGAGCGAGACCCGCTTGTAGCCGTGGTCCCGTGCCCACGCGACGGTCTCCAGCGTGAGCCGCTCGTCCACGCCGTTCGGTGAATGCCGGGCTCGCAGCGGCAGATCCAGCGAGAGGTCCTCCGGCCCGGCGGGCAGGTACCGGTGCGCGGCGCAGACGGTGCCGTCTGGCCTCCGCGCGAGCGCGAACACGCCGTCGGGCCGGGCACCGTCGAGCATGCGCCCGAGGATCATCGAGAAGCCCCGGCTCGGGTCGTGCCCGGCGAGGGTCTCCATCCGGCGGACCGCCTGCCGGTCCAGGTCGGACACCTCGCCCTCCCGCACGATCTCGACGGTGACCCCCGCGTTGCGGGTACGCGAGACCGCCTGGCGCAGGTTGCGGAACCGTCGGCCGACGAGGTCGAAGGAGCACGCGTCGATCACGACGTCCCGCCCGATGGGCACGGCCCGCAGGCCGTGCGCCTCCCAGCGGGGGCGGTAGGCCTCGCCCGCGCCCAGCACCGCGATCGGGCGGCTCCCGGCGCGGCGCACGAACTCGTCGATCGCCGCCGCGCGGGCCTCCGCCGTCAGCCCGACGGGGTCGCCGCTGGCGACGACCACGCCGAGCCGGATCGCGTACGCCACGAAGGCATCTCCGCCCGGAGAGAACACGTGGTGCTTCTCGGGCCGCAGGGCGAAGGGCGCGAGCGGATCGCCGACCGCGCTGCCGACCAGTGATTCGACACTTCGATCATCGAATGACATACGGACAGTATGCGCCTCGACGGCGAAACGTACCGATCGAGGTGTGCGGCGTCACGCCGTCCGGCGGATGCGGAAAGGGTCGGCTCGCTCAGTCCGGCGGCGACCAGCGCTGGGGCCGACGGAAGGCGCGGTCGAGGAGGCGGTCGGGGGCAAGGCGCAGGGCCAGGTCCCGCGCGAGAGCCACTCCGGGGGAGTCCCATTGGCCGGCAGCGCCCAGTAGATGGGCCTGCCGCGCGATGCGCTGGGTGCGGGGCCGCCGCGCCTTGTCGTAGGCGCTGAGCCGCGCGGGCACCTCCCGCGGATCGGGGTCGTGCGCGAGGGGGCGCAGGAGCGAGACCAGGACGGCGGCGTCCTCGAGTGCCAGGTTCGCGCCCTGCCCGAGCGTGGGCGGCATGGCGTGCGCGGCGTCGCCGACCAGTGTCGCCTGGCCGCGCGAGTAGGTGCGTAGCGGGTGCGCGAGCCGCTCGATGGGCTGGTACCCGGCCCGCGTGGGATCCGTGGCGGCGAGGATCTCGGGAATCGGATCGTGCCACGCGCCGTAGCGTTCGAGCAGCTCGCCGGGTTCGGGCAGGTCGTCGGCCGGCGAGGGCCGCACGGCGAACCAGTAGACCCTGCCGTCGCGCAGGGGCATGTACCCGAATCGTTCGCCCCGCCCGAAGGTCTCGCCACCGTCGGGCAACACGACGGGGGTGTCGGTGATTCCGCGCCACGCGCCGTACCCGCAGTAGGCCGCTCCGGGGTCGCCCGCGTGGCTGCCCCGGACGCGGCTGCGGATGCCGTCCGCGCCGACGATGACGTGCGCGTCCTCCAGGAGTCCGCTCGGTCCGAGGTCGAGGGTGGCGGAGCTGAGCCCCTCCACGCGGATGCCGGGCCGCACGGTGTCGGGGGCCAGGCCGCTGAGCAGGGCCCGGTGCAGGTCCGTGCGGTCGATCACGCGGAGGTCGGCGACGGTGGCGGGCGCGAACGCGGCCAGCATGGTCCCGTCCGCGCGCATCGTGCCGATCGGGACGGACGGCGGACCGTCGGCCAGGACGGCCCGCACGGGCTCCTCCAGGCCGAGCGAGCGCAGCGCTGCGAAACCGTTCGAGAACAGTGACAACCCGGACCCGCGGGGGAGGAAGCGCGCGGCCTGCTCGAGGACGATCACTTCGGCGCCGGCGCGCTGCAGGCCCGAGGCGGCGGCCAGCCCGCCGATGCCCGCGCCGACGACGGCGACGCGCAGCGAGTTCGTCCTCCACATGACCTCGACGCTAGTAGTCCGGGCGCGTCCTGTCACCGAGGCGTGGGCCACGTGACATGCCGTGTTGTCACCGGGGTGCGCTGGTTTTGGGATCGCACCCGAATGCCGGTTATGCTTGAACGTCCCTCGAAGGTTGAAATGAGGGCTGGCGTTCAAGGAGTGGAGACGTGGCCGTCGCCGACGGGTGGGAGATCTGGTTCCCCGATGCCTACGAGATCGGTGCGGAATCGGTGCGGTCGTTCGCGCGCGCCATTCGCAGCTGGGACGTCCCGTACGCCGCCAGTCGCGTGCTGCCCGACGATGTCGCGGTGCCCGCGACGATGCTCGGCGCGCCCATGCTGCAGGGCGCCTCGGCGCTCGTGGCCAAGGTGATCCCCGGCTGCAACCTGTCGGCGATCATGCACGCCGGCCAGTCCTTCCGGTACCTGCGTCCGCTGCACGTCGGCGACGTCCTGAGCCTCGGCGTGCGCCTGACCTCGCACATCGTCAAGGCCGAGACGGACCTCGTCGTGGTCGAGTGCATGGTGTACGCGAACGGTGAGCCCTCGCTCGACGCGGAGATCTTCATCGTCCACAGCCAGCGCGAGACCGGCATCGACCTGGAGG
The DNA here is from genome assembly GCF_040611135.1 of Tsukamurella sp. NPDC003166. Classification (NCBI taxonomy): domain Bacteria; kingdom Bacillati; phylum Actinomycetota; class Actinomycetes; order Mycobacteriales; family Tsukamurellaceae; genus Tsukamurella; species Tsukamurella sp. NPDC003166. The sequence goes on along the minus strand of NZ_JBEXNL010000007.1, from coordinate 56,769 downwards.
CCGCCGACAGGTTGGCCGACGAGGTCATGATGACCGGTACCGGTCCGTCCAGCAGCGACGAGTACGCGGCGAACGTCGCGGCGTCGAGCTAGAAGATCGCCGGTGCGTCCGAGCCCAGGACGCCCTCGAGGGCGCGTGCCATGTCCGTGGCCTCGATCCGCATGAGCGCCGCCTCGTCGATGCCGGCCAGGTCGATCCCGGAATCGGCGAGCCGCAGTTCCCGCTCCTCCTCGGCGGCCTCGATCACGTTGCGCACGAACCGCCCGTTGCCCAGGCGGTCCAACCGGTCGACGATGCCGGCGCAGCACGCCTCGAGGACGGCCGCCGCGTCGCCCGTGAGGACGGCGTCGCGGGAGCGTGCCAGCGCCGCACCGATCTCCGCGAGCTCGCCGGGCGAGTAGCCGGGGAACCGGATGCGGCGCGCGAACCGTGATGCCAGGCCCTCGTTCGAGGCCAGGAACCGATCGATCTCGGCGTCGTAGCCGGCCACGATCACGACGAGGCGGTCGCGGTCGTTCTCCATCCGGGCGAGCAGGGTGTCGATCGCCTCCTGCCCGAACGCGTCGCCGCCCGTGAGCCCCTCCTGGACGAGCGTGTAGGCCTCGTCGATGAACAGCACACCGTCGAGCGCGGAGTCGATCACCGCCGAGGTCTTCTGCGCCGTGGCGCCCAGGTACTGGCCGACGAGGTCGCGCCGCGAGCACTCGACCACGGTGTCGCTCGCGAGCAGGCCCAGCCCGCAGTACATCCGCGCGACGATGCGCGCCACCGTCGTCTTGCCGGTGCCGGGCGGACCGGTGAACGCGAGGTGCAGCGACCGGCTGCCGCTGGCCAGCCCGCGGTCCGCGCGGACCCGGGCCAGCTGCATCGTGGTGCGCAGGCGCGTGACCTGCTCCTTGACGTCCCGAAGTCCCACCTGCCGGTCGAGTTCGGCCGCCGCCTCGGCGAGCAGGCCGGCGCCGTCGTCGGGAGCGGCGCGGACGGCCTCCTCGGCTGCGGCGGGGCCCTCCACGACCAGGCGGTGGCCCGGGTCGCGGAGCGCGGCCTCCGCGGGCGGGTACGACGGTGCCGCCCGCTCCAGCAGCTCGCGGGCGCGGTCCTCCTCGCCCTGTTCGCGCAGCACCAGGGCGTGGCAGTACCGGGCCGCGGCGGCGGCGCCGGGCACCGGTCCCGCGGCGGCGGTGGTGAGCAGCCGGGCCGCTTCGGCGAACCGACCCAGTTGCGCCGCAGCGGAACCGGCGACGGTGGCCGCGGCGGCGGCGAGCACGGGGTCGTCCCAGCCGGCGTGCCCGTCGAGCGCCGCCAGGACGTCGGGCCACCGTCGGGTCCGGGCGGCCGTCACGGCGCGCTGATACCGCTCGATCGGACACCTCGGCGCAGCGTCGAGGACCCGCACGGCCTCGTCGGGCGCATCGTCGGCGAGGAGCCGCGCGGCGTACGCCACGTGCGCGGTGGCGGCGTCGCGCAGCGGATAGTCCACGTACAGGCCGGTGCTGAAGACGGTGGACAGCGCGCCCGGCGGCAGCCCGACCCGCCGCGACGCGGCGCCGATCGCGTCCGCCGAGCGGTGCAGGGCCGCGAGCACCTCCGCGGTGGACTCGCCGGTGGCCGCGCGGCCCAGCCAGGCGTCGGCCATTGCCGGGTCCGCGGCGGTGGCGGACTCGAAGGCGCGCCGGGCCGAGGCCGGGTCGCGCGGGGCGGCCTCGAACTCGCCGAACCCGATGCCCAGCGCGGAGACGCCCGCCCGGAACGCGTGCAGTGCTCGCAGCGACGGATGCGCCGCCGGCGCTGATCTGGTCATGGTCCCCCCGAACCCGGAGGATCCCCCGATCCCCCTGTGGACCACGGTAGCCGCGGTCAGCGCGCGAGGAGCGCGATCTCGCGGATCTCCTTGAGATCGGGCCCGTACTCGTCGGAGGACCAGAACCGCAGCCGCCACGTGTCGGCGCCCTCGCCCGCGTGTCGCGCCGCGGCCTCGACCTCGTAGAAGCCGCGGGCCATGGGGAACTCGATCACGTCGTCGGGGGCGGCACCGTCGTGCTCCGGGCCCGGGGAGAACCACTCGACCGATCCGGAGGTGTCGACGCAGAGCTGGGTGCGCAGCACCGTGTCCCAGACGCCGTCGTCGGGCGGCACGCCGTCCCAGTGCTCGAGCTCCACGGGCATCGCCGACTGCGCCCGCGAGGGCGAGGCGAAGCCGGCGGTCGCCCGGTTGGTCGCGGCGCCGTGCACCGTGACGGCGGCGAGCAGGTCGTCGGGCACGCGATGGCCGAAGCAGCTGCCGAAGAACTTCCCGTCGCGCAGGTCGAGGACGCCGGACAGGTGCACGAGGATGCGGGATTCGAGACGCATCGGTCCATCATCCCCGAGTCACGCGCTCGTGTCTCCGGGAGCGGTCCGCCCCGCAGCCGGCGGAGGGACCAGGGTTCTTCCCGATGTCACAGGCGACACATTTCTGGCATTCTCGTCTGTATGACACAGATGCCCGGCCAGGAGATCTCGACGGCGAACATCGCCGTCACCGGGGTCGCGGCGCGGGCCGCGAACCTGACCAAGGTGTACGGCGAGGGCGAGGGTGTGGTGCACGCGCTCGCCGGCGTCACCGTCGACTTCCTGGCCGGGGAGTTCACCGCCATCATGGGGCCCTCGGGCTCCGGCAAGTCCACGCTCATGCACTGCCTCGCGGGCCTGGACGCGGCGACCGGCGGATCGGTGCTGGTGGGCGGCACCGAGCTCACGTCGCTGAACGACAAGCAGATCACCGCGCTGCGGCGCGATCGGATCGGCTTCGTGTTCCAGGCGTTCAACCTGGTCCCCACGCTGACGGCGATCGAGAACATCACGCTGCCGCTGGACATCGCGGGCCGCAAGCCGGACCAGCAGTGGTTGGACACCGTCGTCGACCGGCTGGGCCTGCGGGACCGGCTCGATCACCGCCCCACCGAGCTGTCCGGCGGCCAGCAGCAGCGCGTCGCGTGCGCCCGTGCGCTGGTGGGGCGCCCGGAGATCATCTTCGGTGACGAGCCGACGGGCAACCTCGACTCGCGCTCCGGCGCGGAGGTGCTCTCGATCCTGCGCGCCGCGGTGAACGACTTCGGCCAGACCGTGGTGATCGTGACGCACGACCCGCGCGCCGCCGCCTACGCGGACCGGGTGGTCTTCCTCGCCGACGGCCGGATCGTCGACGAGGTGCGTCGTCCGACCGCGGAGCGCGTGGCGGAGAAGCTGATCCACCTCGACGAGCTCGTCGCCCGCTGATGGCGAATCCGATGCGGCGCGTCGCGCTGCGGAACCTCATGGCGCACAAGGGGCGCCTGGTGCTGACGGTGCTCTCCGTGCTGCTCGGGACATCCTTCATCGCCGGGTCGATGGTGTTCACGGGCACGCTGTCGAAGGCCTTCGACGGGATCTCCGACAAGATCGCCGTCGGCGTCGATGCGCGGGTCTCCCCGAAGAACGCCCAGGGGCAGGGCGGATTCGGCCCCGCCGGGCCGGGCGTGCCGCTGTCGGTCGTCGACCAGATCAAGGCGGTCCCCGGTGTGCGCGTGGTGGTCCCGGCGATCACCGGCACCATCGCCCTGCGCGACGGCAAGGGCGAGGTCGTCTCGCCCACCGGCGCCCCGCAGGTCGGCGGCGCGTACCTGCCGCCCGGCGAGAACCTCGACCCCGACGGCCTGAAGCTCACCTCCGGCAGGGCACCGACGGGCCCGAACGAGATGGTGCTCAACGAGTCCGCCTCCGACCGGCTCGACCTGCCGGTGGGCGCGAAGACCACGGTGGTCGCGCCGCACTCGCCGGGCCCGATCGACGTGACGATCGTCGGCGTGTACACGATCTCCACCGATTCCGGCGGATACCTGGGCGCGCTGTTCGCGAAGGACGAGGCGCAGAAGCTGTTCGGTGACGGGGCCACCGCCCCGTACATCGAGGTCGGCGCCGCGTCCGGCACCACGCCCGAGCAGCTGCGCGACGCGCTCGCCGCCCGCCTGCCCGACCTGAACGTGCAGACCGGTGCGCAGGTGCGTCGGCAGTTCTCGGACACGATCGACCAGGGGCTGAGCTTCGTCAACTACTTCCTGGTCGCGTTCGGTCTGATCGGCCTGCTCGTGGGCGTTTTCATCATCTACAACACCTTTTCGATGCTGGTCGCGCAGCGCCTCAAGGAGCTCGCGCTGCTCCGCGCTATCGGCGCCGGCCGCGGCCAGGTGCGCAACTCCGTGGTGCTCGAGGCGCTCGTGGTCGGCATCGTCGGCAGCGCGCTCGGCCTGGCCGTCGGCATCGGCCTCGCACTGCTGCTGCGGGTCGGCGTGACGGCAGCGGGGGCGGGCTTCCCCGACGGCGGCCTCGCCGTCAGCCCCGCGGTGGTGATCACGGTGATGGTCGTCGGCACCGTCGTCACGGTGGTCTCCGCCCTGATCCCCGCGGTGCGCGCCTCGCGGGTGCCGCCCGTCGCCGCCATGCGCGCGCAGGACGGCGGCTCCGCGCAATCGGTCATGGTGCGCGGCGCGGTCGGCGCGGCGCTGCTGCTCTGCGCGATGGCGCTGCTGTTCGTCGCGACCACGGAGGTGGGCGCCGGTGCCGCGATCGTCGTCGGCATCGCCGGCTTCGGCCTGATCCTCGCGGTGGTGATCGGCGGGCCCGCGCTCGTGGCCCCGCTGCTCGGCGGCATCGGCCGGGTCATCGCCGCGCCCTTCGGCCCGGCGGGCCGCCTCGGCCGCACCAACGTGATGCGGAATCCGCAGCGCACCACCGCGACCGCGTTCGCACTGGTCATCGGCGTCGCACTCGTCGGCATCATCGGCACGCTGGGCGCATCGATGCAGAAGTCGATCGACGCGCAGGTGGACCAGGGCATCCGCTCCGACCTCGTGCTGCAGGCGCCGCAGTTGGGCATGCCGCCCGCCGCGTTATCCGCGATCAAGGACGTCCCGGGGATCGGCGAGAAGACGGTGCTGTACGGGGTACCGGTGCGGATCGGGGGCGATCGGGAGAGCACCCTCGCGGTCGACGGTGCCGTCGGTTCCGCCTTCAACCTGACCCGCGTGTCGGGCGACATGACGCTCAAGGCCGGCGGTCTCCTCGTCGACGACAAGGCGGCCCGCGAGCGGGGCTGGGAGGTCGGTACGAAGGTCGAGCCGATGTCCGCCGTCGGCGGCGCGAAGACCACCCTCACCGTCACCGGGATCTACGAGGCGAAGGGCGGCATGCTGTCCGGCCCCGTGATCACCGCCGCGGAAATGAACACGCTGTACCCGCCCGCGAGCGGGGCCACGGCGCCGATCGTCACCCCGCAGTCGGTGTTCGTGAACGCCGCCGCGGGCACCTCCGTGGGCGAGCTCAAGGACCGGCTGCGGGAGGCGGTCAAGCCGCTGCTGGTGGTCAACGTCGACGACCAGCAGGATCTCAAGGACCAAGCGGGGCAGGCGATCACGGCGCTCATGGGGGTGCTGTACGCGCTTCTCGGGCTGGCGGTGGTGATAGCGATCCTGGGCATCGTCAACACGCTGGCGCTGTCCGTGGTGGAACGGCGCCGGGAGATCGGCATGCTCCGTGCGATCGGTCTGATCCGTGCGCAGGTGCGCCGGTCGATCTACCTCGAGTCGATGCTGATCGCGATCTTCGGCGCGGCCCTCGGGCTCGTGCTGGGGGTGCTGCTGGGCGTTTCGCTCGTACACGCCCTCCGCGACCAGGGGCTCGGCTCGGTCGTGGTCCCCTGGTCGACGGTGATCGTGATGCTCGTGGCGTCGGCGTTCGTCGGCGTCGGTGCCGCGATCCTGCCCGCCATCCGCGCGGCCCGCACCCCGCCGCTCGCGGCCATCGCCGAGGGGTGATCGGGGAGCGCGGACCTCGCCGACGCGGCCACTGCCGAGGGGGCACGATCGCGCTAGAATTCTGTACATGACTACGTTGCCGCTCGCCGAGGTCCGGGCGAATCTGTCCAAGCTCGTCGACTCGGCCGTCCGCACCCACGAGCGGATCGAGGTCACCCGCCAGGGCCGGCGGGCCGCAGTGCTGCTCAGCGCCGAGGACTATGACTCCATGATCGAGACCTTGGAGATCCTCAGCGACCCCGAACTCGTGCGCGCGATTCACGAATCCGAGGCGGAGATGGACGAGGGCGAGGTCTACTCGCTGGAGGAGGTGGCTGAGGCCATGCGGGCCGCCGGAAGGCTGCCTCGTTGACCTATCGGATCGAGTTCTCAGCCGCGGCGCGGCGTGCGCTGGCAGAAGATCTGCCGGAAGCGGTGGCGGCGGCGTGTGTCGAGTTCATTCGTGGCCCGTTGGCGGAGAACCCGCGGCGTGTGGGAAAACCACTGCGGGCCGAACTGGACGGGCGGTATTCCGCGCGGCGCGGTGAGTTCCGGATCGTCTACTCCATCGTCGAGAGTCGAATCGTGGTCCGGGTGATCCGTATCGCGCACCGCCGCGACGTGTACCGGTAGCCGACCTGTCACAGATCGGGCGTGGCCGGTGTCCCATGTGCGGAAGAGAAGTTCATCGCATGAGGAGGCAATCATGAAGGTCGTCGTGATCGGCGCGGGCTACGCGGGCACCATCGCCGCGAATCGGCTGGTGAAGAAGGCGGATGTGGACGTGACCGTCGTGAACCCGCGGCGCGAGTTCGTTGAGCGGATCCGGCTGCACGAGCTCACCGCGGGCAGCGGGGCCGCCACTGCGCCGCTGGCCGACGTTCTCGACCCGCGGATCCGGCTGGTGGTCGGAGCGGTCGAGAAGATCGGAGACGGGGTGCTCGCTCTCGCCGGTGGCGGCGAGCTGGACTTCGACCGCGTCATCTACGCGGCGGGTGGGGCGATCACCGCCCCGTCCGGCACGGTCGCGATCGGCGGGCTCGAATCCGCGCGCGAGGCGCACCGGGAACTCGCTGCACTGCCCGACGGTGCCGCGGTCACCGTCGTGGGCGGCGGACTGACCGGCATCGAGACCGCCGCGGAGGTGGCCGAGGCACGCCCCGATCTGCGGGTGCGACTGCTCAGCGACGGCGAGATCGGGCAGTCCCTCGGGGCGGGCGCGCGGGCACGGGTCCGCCGGGAGCTCGACAGGCTGGGTGTGAGCGTCCAGCGCGGCCGCTACGCGGGTGCAGACGGTGCCGACCTCGTGCTGTGGGCGATCGCGACGCAGGTCAGCGATGTCGCGGCGCGCAGCGGGCTGCAGGTGGACGACGACGGCCGCGTGGTCGTGGACGGATTTCTGCGGAGCGTGAGCGACCCGCGGGTGTTCGCGGTCGGCGACGCCGCGGCGGTGCCGGGCTCGCGGATGAGCTGCCAGGCCGCGATGCCGCAGGGCGCGTACGCGGCGGACACCCTGGTGCGTGAGTTGGACGGGGTGCCGCTGATGAAGGCGTTCTCGATGGGGTTCACCGGGCAGTGCGTCTCGCTCGGCCGGGCCGCCGGCGTCGTGCAGGTGTCGCGCCGTGACGACTCGCCGACGGCGCTGTACCTGCGTGGCCGGGCCGCTGCGTTCGTCAAGGAGCGGGTGTGCCGGTTCACGCTCAGTGGCGCGCGCTCGCCGCGGTACTACGCGTGGCTGCCGGGGCCGAAGTGACCGACGCCGCAGAGGTCTTCGCCGAGCACCGTCCGCTTCTGTTCTCGGTCGCCTACGAGATCCTCGGCGGGGTCGCCGACGCCGAGGACGTCCTGCAGGAGAGCTATCTGCGCTGGCGCGACGTGGACCTCGGCACCGTCGGGAATCCTCGCGCGTACCTCGCGCGGATCGTCACGAGGCAGGCGCTCAACGCGCTGCGCAGCGCGGCCCGGCGGCGTGAGGAGTACGTCGGCCCGTGGTTGCCCGAACCGCTCGAGGCACCGTCGGGCGACGGGCCCGCGGAGCACGTGCTGACCGGCGAGGCGGTGACCACGGCCATGCTGCTGGTCCTCGAGTCCCTGACGCCCACCGAGCGGGCGGTCTTCGTGCTGCGCGAGGTGTTCGACTTCGGCTACCCGGAGATCGCGGAGGCGGTGGGCAAGTCGGAGGCGACCGTGCGGCAGACCGCCCATCGCGCCCGCGAGCACGTGCGCGCCCGGCGACCCCGGGAGGTGGTCGCACCGTCTCAGGCGCAGACCGCCGCGGAGAGCTTCCTGATCGCCGCGTCGACGGGCGACATCCGGACGTTGATGGAGCTACTGGCACCCGACGTCGTCTACTTCGGCGACGGTGGCGGTGTGGTCTCGGCAGCGCGCCGCCCGGTGACGGGGGCCGAGCGGGTCGCCCGGCTCATGGTGGGCTTCCTGCGCAAATCCGCGGACATGGGCGAGCTCGGCCTGAAGTTCGGGGTGTACAACGGCATGCCGTCGATGGTGGTCAGTTTCGACGGGGTGCTCGACCAGGTGACGTCGATCGAGGTGCAGGACGGCCTGATCTCCGCCGTCTACACCGTGCGCAACCCGGCCAAGCTGGCCCACGTGCGGTGACCGGCTCAACGTTTCCGGAACACCAGGACCAGGTTCGACACGAGGACCTCGCGCAGGATCGGCACCCGGACCGTCCACCACGCCCACGACGGGTGGTACCGCGGGAAGGCGGCGACGAGCTCGGCACCGTCGACGGTGCGGGCCCAGGCCAGGCCGTCGGCGGCGCCCACCTTGAACAGCGATGTGCCGTAGAGGTTCTTGGGCGGGTGCCCGTGCCGGCGCGTGTACCTCCGTGCGGCGCGCTCGCCGCCGAGGTAGTGGCTCAGCCCCATCTCGTGGCCGCCGAACGGCCCGTACCAGACCGTGTAGCTGAGGATCACCATGCCCCCCGGACGGGTCACCCGGAGCATCTCGTCGCCCATCGTCCGCCAATCGCGCACGTGCTCCGCGACGTTCGACGAGAGGCAGACGTCGACGGCGCCGTCGGCGATCGGGAGCGCGAGCCCGGAGCCCCGGACGCCCCGCGAGGAGGTGATGCCGGCGGCGTGCGCCTCGGACGGGTCGGGCTCGACGGGGACGTAGACGGCGCCGTGCTCGGCGAACGCGTCCTCGAAGTAGCCGGGGCCGCCGCCCACGTCGAGCACGAGGGCACCGTCGAGATCCCCGAACAGGTCGCCGGTCAGCTCGACGGTGTCCCGGGCGAGCGAACCGTAGAAGCGCGCGGGCTCGGACTGCTCGAACCGGAAGTCGGAGAGCAGCCCGACGGAGCGGCGCAGGGTGGCGCGCCGCCGCAGCCGTGCCGTCGCGTTCTTCCAGGTAGCGGGGTACACGTGACCGGACGGTACCCTAGAACGTGTGCGTGAGGTCCTCCTGCTGTGTTGGCGTGACACCCGCCACCCCCAGGGCGGCGGTAGTGAGCTGTACCTCGAACGCGTCGGCGAGGAGTTGGCCGCGCGCGGTGTGCGGGTGACGCTGCGCACCGCGATGTACCCGGGGGCGGCCCGTTCGGAGACCGTGCGCGGCGTGCGCATCTCCCGTGGCGGCGGCCGGTTCACGGTGTATCCGCTGGCGCTGGTGGCGATCGTGGCCGCGCGGTTCGGGCACGGCCCGCTGCGCGGCATCCGCCCCGACGCGGTGATCGACACCCAGAACGGCATCCCCTTCTTCGCGCGGCTGGTGGCCGGCGTGCCGGTGACGGTGCTCGTGCATCACTGCCATCGTGAGCAGTGGCCGGTGGCGGGGCGGCTCGTCGCGCGGGTCGGCTGGTTCATCGAGTCGCGGCTCTCGCCGTGGGTGCATCGCGCGTCGCAGTACCTGACCGTGTCGCTGCCATCGGCGGAGGAACTGGCCCTGCTCGGCGTGGGGGCGGAACGGGTCGCCGTGGTGCGCAACGGGATCGACGCGGTCGCACCCGGTGTCGCGGACCTGCGTGCCTCGTCGCCCCGGATCGTCGTGCTGTCACGGCTGGTGCCGCACAAGCAGATCGAGGACGCCCTCGACGTTCTCGCCCGCCTGCGCCGTCGCGTCCCCGACCTGCACCTCGACGTGATCGGTAGCGGCTGGTGGGATTCCGAGCTCTACGAGCATGCCGCGAAGCTCGGCGTGCTGGACCGTGTGACCTTCCACGGCCACGTCACCGAGGAGCGCAAGCACCGGCTGCTGTCACGGGCCTGGGTGCACGTCATGCCCTCCCGGAAGGAGGGCTGGGGCATCACGGTGATCGAGGCCGCGCAGCACGCGGTCCCCACCGTGGGATACACGTCGTCGCGGGGCCTCACCGATTCGGTGGTCGACGGTGCCACCGGCCTGCTCGTCCGTGACCTCGCGGGGCTGACGGAGTCGGTGCACCTGCTGCTGCGCGATGCGCTGCTCCGCGAGAAGCTGGGGGCGAAGGCGCAGGAGCGGGCGGGCGAGTTCTCCTGGCCCGCCACCGCCGACGGTGTCGCCCGGGTGCTGTCCGCGTCCGTGGCGGGGGAGCGCGTGGGCGGGCTGGTCTGATTCTGCGGCGTGCATCGGTCCGGACGTAGACAGACGTGGCTCCGAGAAGCGATGCGTGGGAGGCATCGCTGCATTTCTGCAGGTCAGTGCCCCCCACCACGTACAGGTCCGAGACATCGTTGAGTCGGGCCCGTGTTCGGGCACATGGGTCCGGCACCGCGGTCAGATCCATCCCCAGCGGACGCGCTCGGCGTCTGGTGGGGGAGCGAATGCCGCGCGGGGGTCGGTCGGTCCCCCACGGGACGCGCTCGACGTCTGGTGGGGGAGCGAATGCCGCGTGGGGGTCAGTCGGTCCCTCACTGTAAGACCGGCTTCCGGTAGGGGCTCGAATGTAGGGCGGGCGGATCGGCGTCGAGCGGGGGGCGACATCCGGTGGTGACCACCAGCCATCGGGAGTGGCGTCCGCCGGGCGTGACACCGGCGTTGCTGTCCAGAGGCTCGCCCGACGAGTTACTGCTGTCGGCCGGCCACCCGTCGATATCCATTATCATGAATTCGTGATCAGGCAACGCGAGGTGACGCAGCGGATGGCTGCGTAGGGCGAGGGGGAGGCGCGATGTCCAAGCCTGCTGAGACGGAGACCAGGGTGATTCCCGTCGCGGCGCTCAGAGCGGCGGCCGGGATGTTGCTCGTCGTCTGGGCGACCATGATGGTCGCGTTCGCGCTGCAGAAGTGGCCGTACGACGGGCCGTTGCGGCAGCGCATCGCATACGGGGCGATGCTGGCCGCGAGTTTCGCGCTCGCGGCGACGGTCGGCTGGACCTGGCGGATCGCCGTCGGCATGGAGACAGTCCCGAGCCCGCGGGATGCGCGGTACCAATTGGCGGGGTACGCGCTGGCGATCCCGGCGGTGACGGTCTTGTTCATCAGTACCCTCGATTGGGCACCGTGGCGGATCGTGGCGCTCGTGGTCCTGGCAGCGGCAATGATCGTGCTGACGGTGCTGAACCTCCGGGGTCGACGTCGACACCGGGGTGACATCACCTCTCCGATCGTGACGCGCGCGGCGCAGACGCCGCAGGGGGTGCGGATCGTGCGCGTGGCGCAGCCGGAACTCACCGTGGCGGGATGGGGGACGAGGTGGTCGGTGGGCGGGGCACCGTCGGGCACGGTGGAGAGGATCTCGTACGGTCCCGACGCGTGGGTTCGCTCACAGCTGCACTCGCCGACGTGGAGGCGGCCACCGTCGTAATCTGACAAGGTGACCGAACCCGAGAAACGGCGCCCCGCGATCCTGACCGTCGACGACGATCCGAGCGTGTCCCGCGCCGTGGCCCGTGACCTGCGGCGCAAGTACGGCAGCGACTACCGGATCGTGCGCGCGGAGAGCGGGCAGCAGGCGCTCGAGGCGCTGCGCGAGCTCAAGCTGCGCGGCGATGTCGTGGCGGCCATCCTCGCCGACTACCGGATGCCGGGCATGACGGGGCTGGAGTTCCTGGAGTCCGCGATGGACGTCTACCCGGGCGCGCGGCGCCTCCTGCTCACCGCCTACGCGGACACGGGTGCGGCGATCGAGGCGATCAACGTCGTCGACCTGGACCACTACCTGCTCAAGCCGTGGGACCCGCCGGAGGAGAAGCTGTACCCGGTGATCGACGCCGAGCTGGAGGCGTGGGCGCGCAGCGACTACCGGCCCGTGCCGGAGACGAAGGTCGTTGGCCACCGCTGGTCCTCGCGGTCCTCCGAGGTGCGGGAGTTCCTCGCACGCAACCAGATCCCCTACCGCTGGTACACCTCCGAATCGCCGGAGGGGCAGCGGCTGCTGGCCGCCGCGGGCAGCGACGGGCAGGATCTGCCGTTGGTGGCGGCGGCGGACGGGACGGTGTTGACGGCACCGTCGGACAGCGAGCTGGCGCAGCACGTGGGACTGTCCACGGCACCGTCGGAGGACTTCTACGATCTCGTCATCGTGGGCGGCGGCCCCGCCGGCCTGGGCGCGGCCGTGTACGGCGCGTCGGAGGGGCTGCGGACGGTCCTCGTCGAGCGGCACTCCACGGGCGGCCAGGCCGGGCAGAGCTCGCGCATCGAGAACTACCTGGGCTTTCCCGACGGGGTGTCCGGCGGGCAGCTCACCGAGCGGGCGCGCCTGCAGGCGGGCAAGTTCGGCGCCGAGGTGATCACCACCTCCGACGTGACCGCGCTGGAGATCGCGGGGGCGGGGCGCACGGTGCGGTTCGCCGACGGGACGTCCGTGGGGGCGCACACCGTCATCCTCGCGACGGGCGTGTCGTACCGGCGGCTCGACGCGCCCGGGTTGGACCGGCTCACGGGCGCCGGCGTCTACTACGGCTCGGCGCTCACCGAGGCCCCCGCGTGCGCCGATCAGCACGTCTTCATCGTCGGTGGGGCCAACTCCGCGGGCCAGGCGGCGGCCTACCTCTCGCGCAACGCCTGCTCCGTGACGCTGTTGGTGCGCGGGGCCTCGCTCGAGGCCTCGATGTCCTACTACCTGATCCAGCAGCTCGCGGCGATCGAGAACGTGCACGTGCGCACCGGCGTCGAGGTGATCGAGGCGCAGGGCGAGGAGCACCTGGAGGCGCTGACGCTGCGGGACCGCGCCGCCGGGACCGAGGAGACGGTGCCGGCGGACTTCCTGTTCGTGTTCATCGGCGCCGAACCGCGCACGGACTGGCTCGACGGCATCGTCGAGCGGGACGGCAAGGGCTTCGTGCTGACGGGGCCCGACCTGCGTCCCGAGGACGCCCCGTCGGTCTGGGAGCTCGACCGGCCCCCCTTCCATCTGGAATCCAGTGTGCCGGGCGTGTTCGTGGCGGGCGATGTCCGGTCCGAATCCGCCAAGCGCGTCGCCTCCGCGGTGGGCGAGGGCGCGATGGCGGTCATGTTCGTCCACCGCTATCTGGAGGGTATCGACTCATGACCGAGACCAGTGCGAACGCGCCGGCGGGCCTGACCGCGCGGGTGGACGGCACGCCGAGCGAGCACCCCTGCCTGGTGGACGAGCTGCGCACGCTGTTCCTCTTCGAGAAGCTCTCCGGCGAGCAGCTCGAATGGCTCTGCGAGCGGGGCCGTATCGAGGACTATCCGCAGGGTGTGGTGTACGGCGAGGGGGACACCGCCGAACTGCTGTTCGTCCTGCTCTCCGGCACGATCGCCCTGAGCCAGACGGTGGGCGGTCTGCCGGTGGAGACGACCCGTACGGACCAGCGCGGCGTGTACGCGGGGGCCTGGGCGAGCTTCCTCGGCGAGAAGATGGGCGGCAAGTACAACGCGTCGATGCGGGCGATCACGCCCGCGCGTTTCTTCGTGCTTCCCTCCGCCGACTTCAACGAGCTGATGCAGCAATGGTTCCCGATGGCGCTGCACCTGCTGGAGGGAGTCTTCTACGGCGGCAAGCGGCAGCAGCAGATGATCGGTGAGCGGGAGCGGCTGCTCGCGCTCGGCTCACTCTCGGCGGGGCTCACCCACGAGCTGAACAACCCCGCCGGAGCGGCGGTCCGCGCGGCCGACGAGCTGCGGCAACGGATCGCCGGCATGCGGGACAAGTTGGCGCACATCGCGAACGGCACCTGGCGGCACGAACAGCTCGTCGACCTCGTCGACCTGCAGCGGCAGGCCGTCGAACTGGTGGCGAAGGCCCCGTCGCTCAGCCCACTCGAGGCCTCGGACCGGGAGGACGAGATCACCGACTGGCTGGAGGACCACGACGTGGCGGACGCCTTCACGCTCGCTCCCGCGTTCGTGGCCGCGGGCGCCGACGAGGACTGGTTCGAGGGCGTGCTCGCCGAGGTGGGGCCCGAGATGCTGCCGGGCGCGCTGAAGTGGTTGTTCTACACGGTGGAGACGGAGCAACTACTCAATGAGATCACGGACTCCACGACCAGGATCTCCACGCTGGTCGCCGCGGCCAAGCAGTACTCGCAGATGGACCGCGCGCCGTTCCAGGAGCTGAACCTGCACGAGCTGATCGACAGCACGCTGGTGATCATGGGTAAGAAGCTGGGCAAGGGCATCACCGTGGTCAAGGAGTACGACAGCACGCTGCCGAAGGTCAGCGGCTACGGCGCCGAGCTGAACCAGGTGTGGACCAACCTCATCGACAACGCGATCCAGGCCATGGACGGCCACGGCACCCTGACGGTCCGCACCCGGCGGGAGGACGAGTGCGCCGTGGTGGAGATCGGCGACACCGGCTCCGGCATCCCGCGCGACGTGGTCGGGCGCATCTTCGAGCCCTTCTTCACCACCAAGGGCATCGGCGAGGGAACCGGTCTGGGACTGGACATCTCGTGGCGCATCGTGGTCAACAAGCACCAGGGGAACCTCTCCGTGACCTCGGAGCCGGGAACGACGGTGTTCACCGTGAAACTGCCCATCGCCGGTCCGCAGCGCGCGCCGGCCGCCCCCGAGGAGAAGGACGAGTCATGAGCGATCCCATCGATCCGAGCGTTCCGCCCAGCGGCACCGGATGCGTCGAGTGCGATGCCACCGGCGGCTGGTGGTTCCACCTGCGCCGGTGCGCGCAGTGCGGGCACATCGGCTGCTGCGACTCGTCGCCCTCGCAGCACGGCAGCGCCCATGCCCGCGCGGCCGGGCACCCGATCGTGCAGAGCTTCGAGCCCGGTGAGGACTGGTTCTGGGACTACGCCACGCAGGGCTACTACGACGGTCCGCGGCTGGCCGATCCGCAGGCCCACCCCGCGTCCCAACCCGTACCCGGCCCCGAGGGGCGCGTCCCGGACGACTGGATGGATAAGGTGCACTGATGCCGCAGACCGTCAGAGGAATCATCGCCCGCGCCCAGGGCGAGCCCGTCGAGCTCGTCCCGATCGTGATCCCGGACCCGGGGCCCGGCGAGGTGGTGGTCGCGATCCAGGCGTGCGGCGTGTGCCACACGGACCTGCACTACCGCGAGGGCGGCATCAACGACGAGTTCCCCTTCCTGCTGGGGCACGAGGCGGCGGGTGTCGTCGAAACCGTCGGTGCGGGAGTCGATCACGTCGCGCCCGGCGATTTCGTTGTGCTCAACTGGCGGGCCGTGTGCGGGCAGTGCCGCGCCTGCAAGCGGGGGAAGCCGCAGTACTGCTTCGACACCTTCAACGCCACGCAGAAGATGACCCTCGAGGACGGCACCGAGCTCTCGCCGGCCCTCGGCATCGGCGCGTTCGCGGACAAGACGCTCGTGCATCAGGGCCAGTGCACCAAGGTCGATCCCGAGGCCGACCCGGCCGTGGTGGGCCTGCTCGGCTGCGGTGTGATGGCCGGGCTCGGCGCCGCGGTGAACACCGGCGGCGTGTCGCGCGGCGACACCGTCGCCGTGATCGGTTGCGGCGGTGTGGGAGACGCGGCGATCGCGGGCGCCCGGCTGGTGGGAGCGCGCACGATCATCGCCGTCGACCGCGATCCGCGCAAGCTCGAACTCGCGCGCGGGCTCGGCGCCACCCACACCGTGAACGCCGCGGAGGTCGATGCCGTGGAGGCGATCCAGGACCTCACCGATGGCTTCGGCGCGGACGTGGTGATCGATGCCGTCGGGCGCCCCGAGACCTGGATGCAGGCCTTCTACGCCCGCGACCTGGCGGGCACCGTCGTCCTGGTGGGCGTGCCGACGCCGGACATGACCCTGGACATGCCGCTTATCGACTTCTTCTCGCGCGGTGGGTCGTTGAAGTCGTCGTGGTACGGCGACTGCCTGCCGGAGCGGGACTTCCCGCAGCTGGTGGACCTCTACCGGCAGGGTCGCCTCCCGCTGGAGAAGTTCGTCACGGAACGGATCGCACTCGACGAGGTGGAGCGGGCGTTCGAGACCATGCACCGCGGCGAGGTCCTGCGCTCGGTGGTGGTGCTGTGACGCTGCGGGTCGAACGTGTCGTCACCTCCGGCACGTTCAGTCTCGACGGCGGGAACTGGGACGTCGACAACAACGTGTGGCTCGTCGGCGACGACAGCGAGGTCGTGGTGATCGACGCCGCGCACTCGGCGGACCCGATCGTGGCCGCCGTGGACGGCCGGACGGTGCGCGGGATCGTCTGCACCCATGGGCACAACGACCACGTGACCGTCGCGCCGGAGCTCTCGGAGCGGCTCGACGCGCCGATCCTGCTGCACCCCGGCGACGACGTGCTGTGGGACATGACCCACCCCGGCGTCGCCCACGAGGACCTCGCGGACGATGCCCGGATCACCGTCGGCGGCACCGAGATCCGGGTGATCCACGCGCCGGGGCACTCGCCCGGGTCGGTGTGCCTGTATCTGCCCGAGGCGGCGCAGCTCTTCAGCGGCGACACGCTGTTCGCCGGCGGCCCGGGCGCCACCGGCCGGTCCTTCAGTGACTTCTCGGTGATCATCGAGTCGATCCGCGACCGCCTGTTCGCGCTGCCACCGGAGACGGTCGTGAACACCGGTCACGGCGACGGCACGACACTGGCCGCGGAATCCCCGCAGCTCGAGGAGTGGATCCGCCGCGGGCACTGACGTCTACGCGGCGGTGAGGGCCGGGCGACGCTCGGCGACCTCGACGATGCGGTCGCGGAGCAGGCGGAACACCGTGTCGACCGAGCGGGCGGCCTGCACGGTGTCGGGGTGCATCGCGTTGAAGTCGAGCCCCGACTCGTCGCGGTTGAGCCACACGAAGACCTCGCGGGAGGGCGTGGCGTTGGCGAACACCGAGAAATCGTGCTGCCGCGCCAGTTCCGCGCCGGGAACCCGCGTGACGTCGATGTAGGAGAGCATCGGCGAGCTGAAGCCGTGCTCCACGGGGAAGTCGGGGTCGTCGGCGAGTAGGTCGATGACCGGGAACACCGGCGTGCGCTCGAGATGCTTGGCCACGGATACGGCCTCGTGCGCGTTGCGGGCCACCTCGTCGAAGTCGCCACGTGCCGAGAACTGCACGGGGACCAGGGTGACGTACCAGCCGACGGCCATCGCGTCGCCCGCGCCGGACCGGTCGGCGCGCGGGATGAGCATGGTGAACAGCTCTTCGCCGGTCAGGTTGTGGTGCACCTGGCCGAGCACGGCCAGGAGGGCGCTGCTCATGTTCGCGCCCGCGCGCTTGGCCGCCGCGGCGAACCGGGCCGTCCGATCCGCGTCGATGAACGAGCCGTGCACGGCGATCCGGCCCGGCGCCGCCTCGCCCTCGGCCAGGCCCAGGGGGAGCGGGAAGCGCGGCATCCCGCCGGAGCGGCGGAGCGTCTCGCGCCACTGCACCACGTCGGGATGGGTCGGCGTGAGGGTCGCCGCCAGCGTGCGCTGCTCCCGCGTGAACTCGCTGTACGGCCGCACGGGCACCGCGGTGAACGGCCGGCCGGTGCGGGCGGCGGTGTAGCGAGTGAGGAGCTCGAAGAAACTCACGGCCTGCGAGACGCCGTCGGTGAACATGTGGTCCGAACAGACCACCACCTCGAAGCGCGGCGCCGGGGAGTCCGTCCGGGCCTGCTCGATGCCCGTGACCGCGAAGGCGAAGGCCGCCCAGTCGTGCAGCTCCGGCACGGACGCGAGTAGATGATCCTTCACGCTGACGCCCGGATGAGAATTCGATGAGGCCGTGATCGCGAGGTCGATCTGCTCCGGCGCGAGGGTGCGACCCCGCGGATCGGGTTGCGTCGACACCGGGAAGGCGGTGTGGAAGACATCGTGCGTACGGACGAAATCCGTGAACACGGCGGCGATCAACGATTCGTCGAAGACATCGTGAATCGTGAATGTGGTGAACACGAGCCGGCGCGTGCACGCCTCGCCGTCGATGCCGCTGCGGAGGTGGTCGGCCTGGATGAAGGACGATCTCACGCCCAGTTCGGGGGCGGTTCTCATCGCCTCCCTGGTGGTCGCGTCGGGGGCCCAGACGGCCCACTCGCCCGCCGGGCACTGCCACTGTTCCGAGAAACCCGAGATCATGCGCACCATGATCCCGAAGTGGATAGCGGCGCAAAAGACCCGGGAACAGTGAGATAACCGACATCGGTGAGGGGTTCTCATTTCGCCACAAAGGGTGCATCATGCGCGGCGCTAATTATATGAAGAAATAACAGACATGAAGCTACAAACGTAATCGCAAATCCATCGAACGTGTACGGAAAGTCGGGCGCGCTCAGCGGTCGTCGTCGCCGTCGACGGCCACGGAGCCGGCGGCGGACCGTCGGACCGGGGAGGCCGCAGCGGCGCCGCCCAGCAGCACCGCGGCCCACAGCAGGTGCGCGGCCCATGCTCCGGCGCGCTCCGACGGCGCTGCGGCCGCGGTCGTGATCGCGCCCGGGACGCGATAGAGCCGCAGCTCGGGCGTGTCGACGACGAGTGCCAGGCCCGGCAGGGGCACCGTCGGGAACACCGCTCCGTCGTCGCCGGACACCGCCTCCACGAGCACCCAGCCGACGCCCAGCTGCGCCAGCCGGCCCGCGAGGGCGCCGCCACCCGCGGCGAGCGCGTCCTCGGCGTCGGCCGCGATGCCCGGCACGCGGTCGATCGACCGGCCACCCACGCGCAGTTCACCGGTCTGCAGGACGGGCGCGCGTAGCATCCGCGGCGCCGGGTCCAGCACCGGCGCCGGCGGGCCGTAGGCGTACGTCCGGAACATTCCGGGAGGCAGCACCGCGACCGCCCCGCGGTCCGCCGGCACGGCCTCGGCGACGGCGCGCCACGACGCCGGGTAGGTCACCGGCGCGAGCGCCCCGCCGGCCCCCCACGCGAGCCCCGGCAGGACCGCGACCGGCAGCGCGACGGCCGCGACCGCCGCCGCCGCGCGGGCGGGCGCGGGCACCGCGGCGACCAGGGCGGCGGCGCAGGTCGCGACGAGCGGCACCGCGAGCGCCACCCACTTCTGGCCGTCGCGCAGCAGCCCGCTCCCTGGGATCGCCTGCACCACGGCCTCGAGCAAGGACACCCCCGGCCCGGTCGCCGCGAGCGCGGGCAGGACCACCGCACACAGCGCGAGCAGCGCGATCCGGCTCAGCGGCGGGGAGAACAGGCGCGCGCGCAGCACGATCAGCCCGCCCATTAGCACCGCGAGGGCGAGGACGGTCCAGAGCCACGGCGCACCGTCGGGGACGGCCTGCCGGTTCCAGATCCCCCCGAGCCCGACCAGCGACCCGATGGTGCCGAGTCCGGGCTCGGCCCGCGCGGCGAACACGGCGACGCTCGCCGGATCGGCGCGGACACCGTCGCCCGACACCAGCGACGGATACACCCACGGCGCGGCCGCGCACGCGAACAGGCCCAGCAGCCACGCCCAGCGCCGCGGCGCGGCGACGAGACCCGCGATCAGGGCGAGCACGGCGCCCGTCGGCGTGAGGCCGCCCGCGGCGAGGGCGGCGGCGAAGGCGCCCAGCTGCCGCCGGCCGGACAGTCGGAGTCCGGCGACGACCATCCACCCGATCGCCGCGTACCCGGCCAGCAGACTCCAATGCCCCTGCAGCAGGCGCTCGGCGACGAACGGGTTCCACAGCCCCACCGTCGCCCCGGCGAGCCCCGAGCCCAGACCGGCGGGCCGGCCCACCGCGTCCAGCACCGCGAGCGCGCAGCGCCCGAAGCCCCACCCCGCCGCGACCAGCGCGACGAAGAGAATGGTCGTGACCAGGAGGCCACCGTCGACGACCTGGGAGCCGAGCGCCAGCAGCCAGTCCTGTGGGGTCGCGCGCGCGGCGTTGCCGCCGAGGCCGAGCGCGGCGTCGGTGAGGTGCGAGCGCGGGGTGGACACGGCGTCGCGCAGCAGCAGGTACCGCCCGCCCACCGCCAGCGGGCCCAGGATCACGAACGCGAGCGCGGCCGACCAAGCGGCGAGGGCAGCGTCGCGCGATCTCACCTCCGCCACCCTACTGACAGAATGTGCGGGTGAGCGGTTTGGCGTGGGTGACGGTCGGCTCGATGCTGGCGAACCTCTGCTCCTACTTCGTGCACCTGCCCGCGAGCCGCTGGCTCGGGCCGTCCGGGTACGGCGAGTTCGCCGCCCTGCTGCAGCTCGTGCTCGTGCTCGCGGTGCCGGCACTCGCGCTGCAGACGGTGGTCGCGCGCCAGGTGGTGCGTGGCGCGGGTGCAGCGCAGATGCGCCGCCTCGGCCACGTGATCGCGGTCGGCGCGACGCTTCTCGCCGCGGTCGCGGTGCCCCTGGCCGCCGCAGGACTGCACACTCGGGCGATCACGGCCGCCGCCGCGCTCGCCGCCGCGCCCGCGCTCGTGCTGCTCGCCGTCGAGCAGGGCGTCCTGCAGGGGGAGCGGCGGTTCGGCCGGCTCGCGGTGCTGCTCGCCGTCGCGGGCCTGGGGAAGCTGGCGTTCAGCATGCCGGGGCTGCTGGTGGGACCGGGCCCCGCGCTGCTCGGCACCACGGTCGGCGCCCTCGTCGCGGCCGGGCTCGGCCGGGTGCTCGCCGGCTCGCCGCCCGGGTCCGACGGTGCGCCGCCCCTCGCCCCCGTCGCCGGGGTGCGGGCCGTGCTGGGCGCCAGCTCGGTGCAGCTGGTGCTCGCGGTGTTCGCGTCGCTGGACCTGCTGCTCGCCCGGCCCGTGCTGGGCGCGGCCGCCGGCGGCACCTACGCGCTGGGCGCGGTGGCCGCGAAGGTCGCGTTCTGGCTGCCGCAGGCGGTCGGGGTGGTGTTCTACCCGCAGCTCGCCACGCCCGAACGGGCCCGGGGCGCGCTGCGCACCGTGCTCGCCCTGCTGACCGGGCTCGGGCTCGTGTGCGCGGCGGGGGCGGCGGTCTGTGCTCCGCTCGCCACGGCGCTCGCCGGCGAGGAGTACCGGCCCGTGCAGGGGCTGCTGTGGCTGTTCGCCGCGCAGGGCGCGCTCATCGCGGTGCTGCAGGGGCTGCTGCTGTACGCGATCGCGATCGAGCGCACCCGCATGGCGGGTTACGCCTGGGTGGTGCTCGCTGTCGAGGCGGCCGTCCTGCTGACCTGGCCGCGCACGCCCGCCGAAATGATCACCGCCGCGGCGCTGTGTGCGCTCGCGGCGGTGATGGTGATCGGTGCTGTCGCGGCGATCAGCGCCTGTCGTCCCGTTTCCGGAAGTCGATCGCCTCGGTCCGGGACTCGTCCGGCCGCGGCTGAGCGCTGAAGGCCTCGGTGGCCGGGTCCGCGTCGGAACCCAGCGGCGCCGTCGGATCGTCGCCGCCGACGTGCGCGGTGGGCTCGTCGTCGAGCGGGGCGCTCGGGGCGGCGCCGTCGTAGCTCCCGCCCCCCGAGCGCCCGCCCGCCGCAGGAGCGGCCCGACGGCCCAGGACGAGCGCGAACGCGCCGAGCCCCAGGGCGATCACGCCGAGCACGCCGCCGGCCGCCGGAACCACGTACTTCGCGACCGCGATCCGGTTCTGGGCCGACTTCGCGGCCTCCGCCTGCGAGCGGACCGTCGCATCGACCCAGCGCTGCTGGGCGTCGAAGACCTCGAGGCGGAAGTCGCGGACCGGCTTCGCGGTGTTCGGCGAGACCTGCGCCGGGGTGCGGAACTGCTGCGTGTAATGCAGCGACTGGTCGACGATGATGCCCGACTTCGGGTCCACCCACAGGTCGACCGAGGTCTTGGCCCAGCGGTTGAGGGTGATGTCGTCCTTGGCGTCGACGCCCGGTCCCTCGATGCCCCACCAGCCGGCGGTCTTGGTGAGCACCGTGCCGAGGGTCGCGTCGCTGCCGTCGCGGATGGTCGAGAGGTCGACCCAGTCCTGGGTGCCTTGGAAGTGCAGCGTGTTGGTCCCGCTGACCTCCTTCTCCTCGACGAACTTCAGGCCCACGTTCTTGCGGGTGACGAGGTCGAAGAACGAGTACTGGCCGTCCTGCGTCGTGTCCGCGGGGAAGCGGTACTGCAGGCCTTGACGATCGGCGATCTTCACCGCGGGGGCGCTCTCGCCGGGCGAGTAGGTGGCCTCGGAGATCTTGTCGGTGGGCTTGCCCGTCTCGCGGTCCAGCGACACGCGGTCGAGCCACGCCTGCACCAGTCCGTCGTCGCAGGGGCGCTCGTTCTTCGCGGCGCCGGTCAGCTCGGGGTGCCGGGGCTCGCCCTTGGTCTTGATCGAGGGCACCACCATCGACATGCCGGACTGGACCGTCATCGTCTTCTTGTCCGACGGCGAGGTCACCAGCGTGCGGGTCTGCGTGGTCACCGAGACGTCGTTGACGACGGCCTTCGGCTTGGTGAACGAACACAGATCGAGTTGGCGCGCGGGGAACTGTGCGTCGGCCTGCGAGTCCGCGGGCTTCTCCGACCGCGCCACCGTGGTGATGTCCAGGTTCAGCGGGATCGTGGTCAGCTTGCCGGCCACGTAGACCGGTCCGGCGATCGCGGACGTGATCAGGAGCGCGCCCACGAAGATCAGGATCGGGCCGATAACGCGCGCCAGCCTGCTACGGCCTACCGCCATCGAAGTGTCTCCTCACATCTTCTACGGGGCGCATGCGTGGTCGCACGCGCCGGTTCGCTGTGAGGGCACGCACCGGCGCACCCGTCTACAAGTACCCGAGCCTACAGGTGCGTCCGGCGTGACACCGGTCGCGCGCGCGGGGCGAGCCGGAATCGCGGGTAGATTCTGTGGACGATGAGCACAGTCGGCACCAGCGATTTCGAGACTGCAAAGCCTGCGGGTGCGGCCGGTTTCGTGCCCGCACTCGAAGGAATGCGGGCGGTCGCGGCTGTCGCCGTCATGCTCACCCACACGGCCTTCCAGACCGGTCAGGTCGGACATTCGGTGATGGGCCGGGTGTGGGGCCGGTTCGACATGGCGGTCGCGCTGTTCTTCGGGTTGTCGGGATTTCTGCTGTGGCGCGCGCACGCTCGGGCCGCGTGGTCCGACGGTGCCGGGCCCGCGACGGGGCGCTACTACCGGTCGCGGATCGTGCGGATCGTGCCCGCCTACCTGGTGGTCGCGGTCGTGGCGCTGGCACTCCTGCCGCGGGCGGACCCGCCGTCCGGCTCGACCTGGCTCGCGAACCTGACACTGACGCAGGTCTTCGTGCCCTATTCACTCACCGACGGGCTCACTCAGATGTGGTCGCTCTCGGTGGAGATGCTGTTCTACCTGGTGCTGCCGCTCGCTGCGCTGGCACTTGTGCGGGTGCGCGGGGCGCGAGCGCCGTGGCGGATGCCGGTCCTGCTGGCGGTGGCGACGGCGTCTCTGTCGTGGGCCTGGGTGGGCGCCGCGTTGCCCCTGCCGCCCGGCGTGAACCACCACAACTGGTTGCCCTCGTACGTGGCGTGGTTCGTGGCGGGCATGGTGCTCGCGGAGATGGTCTGCGCTCCGGTGTCGCGGTACGCGCGTGCGCGGCGGCTGGCGCGGCGGCGGATCTGCTGGCCCGCGGCCCTGGGCGTGTTCGCGGTGATCTGCACGCCGCTCGGCGGTCCGGTGACGCTGGACACCCCCGAGTCCTGGCAGTTCGCGGTCCGGATGGGGCTGGGCGGGGTCTTGGCCTTCCTGCTGCTGGCCCCGCTCGTACTCGCGCCCGCGGGGGCGCCGTCGCGGTGGCTGGCATCGGGTCCGATGTTGGCGCTGGGGCGCTGGTCGTACGGGATCTTCATCTGGCACCTCGTGGTGCTCACCGCGATCTTCCCGCTGTTCGCGATCGTGCCGTTCCACGGGAACATGGTGACGGTCACGCTGCTGACCCTCGTCTTCTCGATCGCCGTGGCCGCGCTGAGCTACGCCTGGGTGGAGGAACCGGCCCGCCGCTGGTTGGCCCGGCACGAGGCCCGACGGTCCGCCACCGCGGTCGGGTCCGAAGGCGGGGTGGACGGTGCGGTGGGTGGCACGGCCGGGGCAGGGCCGGCCGGGGCGAGGGCGAGGTGTCGTTCGGAAAGGGTATGCACATAGCGTATATCCAAGTAAGTGCAGGTCAGGCGGGTATGTGTTGGTGGGGGATATGCGCGGGACGTATACCCCGCGGGTTTCGAGGTGGGTGCGTCGCGCGCGGCTCGCGCGTTCTCGAGCACTCCCGGCTCGCAGCTCCAGCCCCCGGCTTGCGGCTCGCGTCTGTGAGTTTGCGGCTCGCCGCTCCAGTCCTCCGCTCTCAGTCGGGGCCGAACGACTCCGCGCGGGTGTCGGCGATCGGCTGGATCCATGGCGCGCCCGACCGGGATATGCGTGAAGTGCATGACCCTCTGCGTCAAAAACATCATCTGAACTGCATGAATGTGGGGTATGCGTAAAGCGCATGCCCTTCTTGATCGACTACTGCTCCTCGTCGGAGCGGGGCTTGACCGCCGTCCCAGCCGTCGCTGCCTCACCGGATCGGGCGCGACGACGGCCCGGCAGGCGGAGGGGCGGCACCGTCGACCAGGCCATCAGCAGGACACCGACGAGGGCGAGGCCCTGGGGCCAGGGGCCGTGGCCGACGTAGCCGGTGTCGGCGTGCCAGGGGCCCGTCGCCAGGAGCAGCATCGCGGCGAGCACGAAACCCGCCGCGCCGAACACCCGCAGGGCGGCGCGGCGCTCGGCGGACACGTGCAGTGACGAGAGCACCCAGGTCGCCGCGCCGGTCGCGCCCAAGATCGCCAGTCCGGGCCAGCCGCTCAGTACGAACGCCGCCGCGCCCACACCGAGCCCCGCGAGCCACCCCGGCTGCCAGGCGCGCACGGCGGCGGAGGCGCCGGGCCGGTGACCCGGCGCCAGCGCCAGCGCGGCGAGGATCACGAGCAGGAGCAGCCCGCCGAACAGCCCGATGCGGTACGGCGCGTTCAGCGAGAACCGCAGCGTCACAGCGCCGTCGGTCCCCGCGGGAACCACCCAACCCTGCTGCCACCCGTTCACGGTCACGGCGCGCAGCGGCGTACCGTCCGGTCCGGTCGCCGTCCAGCCGGGGTTCCGGCTCTCGGGCACGACGAGGACCTGGTCGGCGGCCGCGCCGCTGACCGTCACGACGCGACGGTCGGGGGTCCAGCTTTGCACCTTCACGCTCTCGTCCCGCGGCGCGCGGCCGGGGGAGTCGTCCGCGGACGCCGAAGCGGGTGTGTTCAGGGTCAGCGTCTCCACGCTGAACGCGAGCCCGGGCTCCGCAACGATCCGCGTCCGCCCGGCAGGCAGAGGCAGCGGGGCCGAATCGCACGCCACCGCCCGGACCGGCGCACCGTCGCGCAGCTCGCGGGCGCCCGCCTCGAGCCGGAACCGGACCTCGCGGTCACCGATCCGGACGGTCGGACCCGTCTCGCACGGCACCACGATCGGACGGTCCGCGGGTGCGGGCTCGGAGCCGGGTACGGGCGCACCGTCGGGCCCGACCGCCTGGACCTCGGCCAGCCCGGGCGGCATCTTCTCCGGGAAACCGAGGGCGTTGATGTTGAGCCGCTCGTCCCAGTCGAGCAGGGAGATCGAGATCGAATCGGTCACGGCGGGATCGACTTTCACCGTGACGGAATCGCCCGCCGGCACGTCGCGCACCTGCCGCCCGGTGCCCAGGTCGATCCCGACCCGCGTGGGCCGGGCGGGCGCCTCACCGCGGGGCATCGTCAGCGTGAGCCCCGCGACCAACTGCGCCGACGGCAGCCGCAGCCGCAGGATCGGCCTCGGCGAGGTGGGCTGCGTCACCGACTGGGGCGCGGTCCAGGTGGTGTTCGGGTCGCCGTCCGTCACCGCCGCCGAACTGCCCCGGCCGTCGCCGACCGCCGACTCCGCGTAGGCCGACGGGGCCGCCGGATTCGCGAGCAACGTCGACAGCGCCTGACCGGGCCGGGCGCGCACCGTCAGGGCGGGCAGCACGGCCGGGGCACCGGGACCGTCGACGGTCCGCCGCAGCGGGCCGGGCTCCTCGGGCCCGATCGCGATATCGGCGCACTGCACCGGGCCCGGCGCGCCCCTCTCGCCGGGCGTCACGACGCAGCCCGAGCGGCCCATCGTGTCCTGCCCGAAGACCCAGCTCTCGGCGGGGCCGGACCGGGGCAGGACCACGTCGTGACGGGCGGGGATCGCGCGCGAAGTCCGGGCGTCGGTGAGCTGCGCCTCGGAGATCGCGAACTGGTTGCCCCAGGTGTGATCGGTCGTATCGGCGGCGGTGATCCGTACCCAGCGCGTCGGCTCGGACGGCGCGACCAGCGTGATCGGGGTGTTCGCCGTGACCGGATCGGAGTAGACGGTGCCCGCCTCGGTCGAGATCAGTAGCCGGGTGACCGCGGGGCCGAGCGCCCGCCCGACGGTGACCGTCACGGCGAGGTCGCCGCGCGCCTCGGGCAGCGTGAACTGCAGCCACTGGCCCAGCGCGTGGTCCAGGCCCGACGACACCCAGGACGTGTTCTTGTCGCCGTCGACCGCCGCGGCCGGTCCGGCGCCCGGCAGTACCGTGCCGAGCTGCGTCGCGTCGGCCGCCGAGCTCGACGCCGTGACGCTCGCGCCGCCGTCGCTGTTCCAGGCCCCGTCGACCAGGCCCGCGCCCGCGACGGGGTAGTCGGGCAACCGGTTGAGCGTGCGACGGGGGTCGTCGGCGGAACGGATCGCGGAGCTGTGGTCGTCGACCCGGCCGTAGTCGGTCTCGCGGTTCTTCGGCGTGTCGGTCACGGTCAGCGGGCCGTCGGGCAGGCCGGCGGCGGCCGCGTCCGCGGCGAGCAGCGCCGAGCCCAGTTCACGCCTACCCGCGGCTGCGGCGTCGGCCTGCAGCGTGAGCAGCGATTCCGGGCCGCCGGCGATCCGCGGCATCGACGCCAGGTCGGTGACGTACGGACCGGTGGGGGCGGCACCGTCGACCCGGTAGATCGTGATGGCGGGCAGGGGCGGCCGGAGCCCCGAGTCCACGACCACCTTCTCGACGGTCGGCGGCGCGACCTCGGGCCCGAACGTGGCGACCTGCGTGATCCCGGGCGAGCCCTCGATCGCCGCGCGGGCCAGCGCCGGGCGCGCCGAGCGAGAGGTGTCGGGGTCGAGGTCGGCCCGCAGCACCAGGTAGGAGATGCCCTGGCGGCGCAGCGTGGCCGCGAGCCCCGGTGAGGGGGTTCCCGCGCTGAACAGGCGCTGCACCGAGTCGAGGGCCCGGATCGCGCCGGGCGGGTTGAGCGGGATCGCGTCGCGCACGGCCCACGGCGTCTGGGCCAGGGGCTGGAGCGGCTCGTCGCGGGTCAGGCCCCACAACTGCGCGCCGAACGGGGCGCCCGGCACGACCAGGGCCCGTTCGGCGCGGGCCTGCCCCGGTGCGGTGCCCGAGGCGTGCGCCGACAGCCAGTCCGCCGCCTGCGACCAGTAGTCGGGGATCCGGTCGTACGGGCCGCGCGGCGCGAGCTTGCCGGTCCAGGCCATGCCGCCCGCCAGCGCCAGCACCACGACGACGGCGAGCGCGCCCGCCGCGAGCCGGTCGTGCTCGGGGTGCGCCAGCGCCCGCCGTACGCGGGCCAGTCCGACGGTGCCCGGCAGCGGCGCCCGGGCCAGCAGGTGCGCCAGGCCCATGACCAGCGGCAATCGCAGGAAGGGCTCGAGCTTGTAGACATTGCGCAGCGGCGCGCCGACGCTGTCGAGGAAGACGCGCACCGGCTCGGCGAAGGGGGAACCCAGCCCGCTCGCGTAGCCCGCGCCGATGCCGGCCAGCCCGATGAGGAGCACCGTCGCCCAGACCCCGCGCTCGGGCATGCCGCGCATGGTGAGCCCCGCGATGCCGGCCGCGGCGAGCAGGC
The DNA here is from genome assembly GCF_040611135.1 of Tsukamurella sp. NPDC003166. Taxonomy (NCBI): domain Bacteria; kingdom Bacillati; phylum Actinomycetota; class Actinomycetes; order Mycobacteriales; family Tsukamurellaceae; genus Tsukamurella; species Tsukamurella sp. NPDC003166. Next base: position 28,891 of record NZ_JBEXNL010000007.1, on the reverse strand, counting down.
CCGTGACGACCACGGCGGCGGGGGCGGTCGTCAGCATCGCGCCGGCGGCGCGTTCGTCGGAGATGAAGGGGCTCCACGACGTGGTGCCGCGGAGGACCTCCGGCAGCGACGCCCATTGCGTGGTGGCGCGGGAGGACTCGATGAACTCGAGGAACGGCGGGCTGACCCGGCCCATGATGAGCAGCGGCACGATCCACCAGGTGGTGGCCAGCGCGACGCATACCGCCCACCAGGCGCTGAAGGTCCAGAACCGTCTCGTGCCCCTGCCGACCCGGGCGTGCAGGAGCCACCACAGCGCGGCGACCGCGCAGGCGAAGCCGGTGGCCACGGCGTTGACCGCGCCCATCAGCGCGACCGCGACCGCGGACCGGCCCGCCAGGTTCCGCAGCGGGACATCGCTCCCCCGCACCATCTGGACCAGCGGCAACAGGACCCACGGCGCGAGCATCACCGGTGCGGTCTCGGAACTGATCGCTCCGAGCGTGGTGAGCACCTGCGGCGCCAGCACGAACGCGGCCGCTGCCACGATCCGGCTGCCGCGCGACCCGGTGGCCAACGCCTCGGTGAGCCGGACGATCCCCCAGAACCCGGCGAACAGCAGCAGCGCCCACCACAACCGCTGCGTGATCCACGGCGGAACGTGCAGGAGCTGACCCAGGGCGAAGAAGGCGCCGTGCGGGAAGAAGTAGCCGTAGGCCTGGTTCTGCACCTGCCCCAGCGGCGACTGGCTGGACCAGATGTTCGCCGCCCGCGCCAGGAAGCCGAGGGGGTTCGCGGTGAGGTCGAGCTTGGTGTCGGCGACGACCTTGCCGGGGGCGCTGAGGAAGCTCAGCGCGAGCAGGGCGACGAACGCCCACGCGCCTGCGCGGCGGGTCAGGGGTTCGTCGGAGAGCTGGGGGCTACTTGTTGGCACCCGAGTCGTCGCGCTCGCCGTAGTTCGACGAGCCCTGCAGGAAGCCCTTGTCGGGGTTCACGGCGCCGACCTCGGTCGACGGCGTCGTCTGGCCGACGGCCGCGCCGCTCACCAGTGCGAGGGCCACGGCGACGACGATGCCGGCGAGCGCGGCGGTGGCGCTGGCGATGATCGAGGTGCGGTCCATGCCGGCGAGTCTACAGGCTAGAGGTCGGCGCAGCCCGAGGGCACGATCATCACGGGCCGCTGGCAGCCGCGCAGGACGTGCTCCGAGACCGACGAGTGCCAGAGCGCCTTGATCCCGGAGATGCCGCGGCTGCCGGACACGATCACGTCGACGTCGTCGGTGTCGGACGCGGCGATCAGCGCGGCCCAGACCGTGGTGGACACCTCGACCAGCTCGCCCCGGGCGGTGAACCCGGAGGCGGCCGCGAGATCGACGCCCTCCTGGTTGGTCTTGCGCGCCTCGTCGTGGACGATGTCGCTCTCGCGGGTCAGGGCGGTCTCGGCGGCCCCGGCCCCGGCGACGCCCGACATCGCGGACAGGCGGGCGGCCTGGTGGATCGTGGACTCCCATGCGGTGACGACGATCGCCTCCGCGTCACGCCCCTGGGCGAGCACCTTGCTGGCGTACTTCACGGCGCGCTGGGAGGACTCCGAGCCGTCGTACGCGATCAGAACCTTCACGGGAACAGTCATGGGGATCACCTCGATGTTCGCGGTTACCTGATACCTCCAGATTACGCCGAAACCGCCGAGTTGCAAGATGCAAGTACGGGTGTGTCAGCGGCGGTACCGGCGGGCCAGTTCGGGGTCGGACTCCCACCACAGGCCGTTCGACGGTGCGCCCCGGCCCGCCTGCTCGTCGTCGGCGCGCGTCGCGTCCCGGGCGTCCTCGGCCGCGTCCACCCGGACCTGCCGGGCGGCGTCCTCGCGGCGCAGCGCGAACATGAGGATCACCAGGAAGGGCAGGCCGAACAGGTCCGCGAGCAGCCACAGCATGCCCGCCCCGACGGTCTGCGACAGCCGCATCTGGTCCTCGCCGAATCCCAGCGCCGCGTAGTGCGCGGTGTACAGCACCGGTCCGAGCCACACGACGATCCCGAGGACCCCGTCGGCCAGCGACTCGACCAGCGTGATCAGTAGCGACACGCCCTGCGGGTAGCGGCGCGGCACCGGATCCGCCTGGATGCGGGTGTAGAAGTACCCGAAACCGGCGAGGACGAGCAGGCCGCGCGTGAGCAGGTCGAGCGCGGGATCCCGCATCGCCGCGAGGTTCCAGCCGGAGAAGAGCAGCACCCACGGCGTGACCAGCAACAGGCCGGAGCCCACGGCGGGATGCCCGAGGGCCCGCGCGAGCGGGCTGCGCAGGGCCCGGAGCGCGGCGGACCGTCGGGCGGCCGGCAGGCGGCTGCCGAACACCGTGACCGGCATCCCCGACGCCAGGCCCAGCGGCACCACGTACAGCAGCAGCGTGATCTGCAGCGCCCGCACCCAGAACAGGCGCGGCGCGTAGTCCGTGATCGGGCCGCACGCGAGCACCGCTGCCGCCGCGCATCCCACGACCACGAACGCGACCCGGCGCACGAGCGGAACCGGGCAGCCCCGCGCGGCTCCCAGATAGGCCGCGGCGAGCAGGACCGCGGCGACGCCCAGGGCGTCGATGTGCCAGTCGCCCAGCCAGGCGGAAGTGGGAACAGCGATACTCACCGGTGAACGGTACGTCCGCCGGGCGTACTCAGGCACGTTCAGCGGGCGCTGGACCTGCAGAAATCGGGAGAAACCATGACGAAGCTCATCCGCCTCACCGGCGTCGCGACCACCGCACTGACCGCCGCCGCGCTCGTCGCCGGCTGCGGCGGCGGGAACTCGACCGAGACGACGGACCACAGTGGTCATTCCGCCACCGCCACCGCCACTGCCACTGCGGCGGAGACGGCGGCGGCCGCCACGAAGCCCGCGAAGGACCTCGCGCTCACCGCCGCCGAGCTGCCGGCCGGCATCACGGCCGTGCCCGTCGGCCAGGCGCAGCTCCAGCAGTCCGTCGACCAGTTGTCGGGCGCCGCCAACGGCGCCACGATCACGCCCGCGTCGTGCGGGTCCGGCACGGCCGTCGTCGACGCGGCGAAGAAGCTGAACGTCTCGCAGCTGGGCATGGCGGTCGGCACCGTCGGGAGCGGCGTGGCGAGCGAGTCGGTCATCGCGCAGAAGCCCGACGTGCAGAAGCTGCGCGATTCCTACCGGGGTGCGTGCACGTCGGTCACCGCGGAGATGTCGGTGCAGGGTCAGAAGGTGCGCACGCAGATGGAGACGACCGTCGCCTCCGACGCCCCGAAGACGCCGGCGGACGACCTCCTCGTGATCGAGCAGACCGCCACCTCGCAGGTCGCGGGGCAGAGCACGAAGCAGCGGTCCATCGTCGGCATCGCCCGGGTCGGGGCGTACGCCGTCTCCGTGGTCGTGATGTCGATGGACGGCACCCCCGACCGCGCGCTGTTCGACAAGCTCCTCGTCGCCTCGATCGACAAGGTCGCCAAGGGCTGACGGTCGATCTGACACACTGATCCCGATGCGACTGAACCGGAACCTCACGATCGTGGTGATCGCCGCGGCCACGGTCGCCGCGTGCGGCACCTCCACCCCCGACGCGCCGTCGGCGACCGCGACGGCCGCCCGGGCGGCGAGCTCGACGGCCTCCGCGGCACCGTCGGGCCCGGGACGCCCGGCGGCCTGCGCGACGGACTTCCTCGCGAAGATGACGGTGCGCGAGAAGGTCGGGCAGCTGCTCATGGTCGGGGTGAAAGACGCCGCCGACGCCCGCCGCGCCGTGCAGCAGGGCGCGGGCGGGGTGTTCATCGGTAGCTGGACCGACAAGGGCGTGTTCTCCGGCGGAACCCTGCAGTCGGTGGCGAAGGCGGGCAAGGTGCCGGCGATGGTGTCCGTCGACGAGGAGGGCGGCCGCGTCTCCCGCGTGCCCGGCGCGAACCTCGTCTCGGCGCGGGAGCTGGCGCGCACGATGACCATCGCGCAGGCGCGGGCCGAGGGCGCGCGGGTCGGCAAGCTGATGAAGTCGATGGGCATCACGGTGGATTTCGCGCCCGACGCCGATGTCTCCGCGCAGCCCGACGATTCCGTCATCGGTGACCGCTCGTACTCCGACGATCCCGCCGTGGTCACGAGGTACTCCCAGGCCTTCGCGGCCGGCCTGCGCGACGGCGGCGTGTACCCGGTGTTCAAGCACTTCCCGGGCCACGGCAGCTCGTCCGGCGACTCGCATCAGGGCGGCGTCAGCGTGCCGGCGCTGAACAAGCTCAAGACGAAGGACCTCATCCCGTTCCGCGCGGCCGCCGCGTCCGGCGACGCGGGGATCATGGTGGGCCACCTGACGGTGCCCGGGCTGACCGAGCCCGGCCTGCCCACCAGCCTGAGTCCCGCGACCATGCACCTGCTGCGCACGGGATCCGGATACGGCGCCAAGCCCTTCGACGGCCCGATCTTCACCGACGATCTGTCCGGCATGAAGGCGATCACCAACGAGTTCACCGTGCCGCAGGCGGTGACGAAGGCGCTCCTCGCCGGGGCGGACATCGCACTGTGGATCTCGACCGACCAGCTGGGCGCCGCGCTGGACGCGGTGGAGGCCGCCGTGAAATCGGGGAAGCTCACGCGCAAGCAGCTCGACGACTCGGTGCTCCGGGTGGCCCGCGCCAAGCACGTCGTGACCTGCTGAAACCGGTTGGTTTTCCCGGAACTTACTTGCGGGTAACCTTGTGGGATAGGATCTGACTCGAGAGTAAGGAGGATGCCGATGGCCGGTGGAACGAAGCGTCTGCCCCGCGCGGTGCGCGAGCAGCAGATGCTGGACGCCGCCATCAAGGTGTTCTCGCGCAACGGCTTCTACGAGACGTCCATGGATGCCGTGGCTCGTGAGGCGCAGATCAGCAAGCCGATGCTGTACCTGTACTACGGGTCCAAGGACGAACTGTTCGGCGCCTGCGTCACCCGCGAGGCGGGCAAGTTCATGCGCAGCATCGAGTTCGACGCGAGCCCCACGCTCCCGCCGCTGCAGCGCCTGCGCTCGGTGATCGCCGGGTTCCTCCAGTACGTCGACCAGAACCGCGACGCCTGGCGCGTGATGTACCGCGAGGCCACGGGCCAGGCGGCCTTCGCCGCGCTGTCGGAGAACAGCCGCGAGCGGGTGGTCGAGATGACGGCGGTGCTGCTCCGCGAGGCGGCGAAGTACGCGCCCGAGGACACCGATTTCGAGCTCTACGCCGTGGCGCTGGTCGGCTCCGGTGAGGCGATCGCGGACCGTCTGGCCACCGGGAAGGTCGAGCTCGACCGCGCCGTCGAGATCATGACCTCGTTCCTCTGGGGCGGCATCCGCGGCGAGCGCCCGGAGTAGTTCGCCGACGGTGCGCTCGGGCTCGGCGGGGCCGGCCGGCGTTCAGGGGGCCGAGAGGAGAGGCTCGGGCTCGGCGGCAAAGCAGAAGTCGGCCCGGATCCGCGCCGCGACCATGCGCTGAGTGCATAGCTCTGATCGCCGAAATGGTCTTTGAACTGCGAATTTACGGGGGCATGCGCGGGGCGCATAGGTTGTCGGAACGACACATGACTCTTTCGCGTCCGCCTGATCACCCCGTACGCGCCGGCCCAGCCGATCCCCCGGACCTCCTGCTCCCGGAACGCACGGTGCCCCGCCGGGCCGAAGCCGGGCGGGGCACCGTGAGCGCCGGGAGCGGAGCGAGCGGGCTCGGTCGTCGCCGGTGGGGACTACAGCGGGGTGACGGTGGCCGTCACGTGCGGGAAGCCCTTCTTGAGGTCCTTCGCCACGATCTCGGTGCCGCCGGTGGCCTCGTCGCGCGCGACGTAGAGGCCGATGCGGGCCGGCAGAATCACCGGCTTGCCGAAGCGCACGTGGTGCACGACCGCGTCGGGGATGTGGCCCTCGACGACGCGCAGCATCGCCGCGGCCGTCCACGCGCCGTGCGCGATCGAGGACGGGAAGCCGAAGGCCTTGCCGCCGATCGGCGACATGTGGATCGGGTTCCGGTCGCCGCTGACGCCGGCGTACTGCCGGATCAGCGAGCCGTTCACGGACAGCAGCGCGTCGGGGGCGCCGGGGCGGCCCTCCTTGGGCGCGCTGCCGCGGGCACCGTCGTCCCCCGACAGCGACGTGCGCTGCTGGATGAGCATCGTCGACACCTCGGACGCGACCGATGCGCCGGACGCATCGGTGAACTCCGTCGTGAAGTCGATGAGCATGCCCTTGCGGTGCTCGCGCAGGTTGCCCACCGACGTCCGCAGCGTCAGCGACTCGCCCGGCACCACCCGGCGACGCCGCGTGATGGTGTTCTCCACGTGCACGGAACCCACTGCGGCGGCGGGGAAGTCGTCGGCCAGGAACAGGTCCATGATCAGCGGGAAGGACAGCACGTAGAGGTACATCACCGGCACCTCGCCGGTGTTGCGCAGCCCCACGACCTCGCAGTACTCGCCGACCCGCGCGGGATCCACGTCGACGGTGAGCTCGACGGTCCGGTCCGGCAGTGCGGTCTCCAGCTTGAGTGGGCCCTGCTTGCCGACGACCGGCAGGATGCCGCGCAGCCCGCGGGTGAGCACCGACAGGCTCGACGGCGGCGCCTGCAGCACGGTCACGTTCTTGGCCATGTCAGGCCCCCAGCAGGCTCTGACCGCAGACGCGCACGACGTTGCCGGTCACGGCGGCCGACGACGGCGCCGCGAAGTAGGCGATGGTCTCCGCGACGTCGACGGTCTGGCCGCCCTGCTGCAGCGAGTTCATCAGGCGGCCGGCCTGCCGCGTGGCCAGCGGGATCGCGGCGGTCATGGCGGTCTCGATGAAACCGGGCGCGACGGCGTTGATGGTGATGTTCTTCTTCGCCAGGACCGGGGTGTAGGCGTCGACGAGACCGATGACGCCGGCCTTGGTGGCGCCGTAGTTGGTCTGGCCGCGGTTGCCCGCGATGCCGGCGATCGACGAGACGTCGACGACGGCGCCGCCCTCGTTCAGGGCGTCCTCCGCGAGCAGGGTGTCGACCAGCTGCTTCGGCGCCTTGAGGTTGACGGCCATGACCGAGTTCCAGCGCGACTCGTCCATGTTGGCGAGCAGCTTGTCGCGGGTGATGCCGGCGTTGTTGACGATGATGTCGAGGCCGTTGTGCCGCGACTTCACCAGCTCGGCGATCTTCTTGCCCGCGTCCTCAGCGGTCACGTCCAGCGGCAGCGCGGTGCCGCCGACCTTGTTCGCGACCTCGGACAGCGCCTCGCCGGCGGCGGGGATGTCGGCGGCGATGACGTGGGCACCGTCGCGCGAGAGGACCTCGGCGATGGTGGCGCCGATGCCGCGGGCGGCGCCGGTGACCAGCGCGACCTTGCCGGCGAGCGGCTTGTCCCAGTCGGCGGGGGCGGTCGCGTCCTTGTCCGTGACGCGGATGACCTGTGCGTCGACGTAGGCCGACTTGCCGGACAGGAGGAAGCGCAGCGTCGAGGCCAGACCCGAGGCGCCGGTCGCGGCCTTCGGGTGCACGTAGACGAGCTGGGCGGTGGCACCGTCGCGCAGCTCCTTGGCGACGGAACGCGTGAAGCCCTCGAGGGCGCGCGCGGCGATGTGCTCGTCGAGGTCCTCGATCAGCTCCGGGGTGGTGCCGAGCACCACGAGGCGCGCGCTGTTGCCCAGCGAGCGCATCTGCGGGGCGAAGAACTCGTACAGGCCGACCAGCTCGTCGATCGACGTGATGCCCGTGGCGTCGAAGACCGCGCCGCCGAGCTTCTCGGCGCCGCGGGCACCGCCGTTGTTGACGACGAGGTCGTAGTCGGCGAGCAGCTCGCGGACGGGCTCGACGAGGCGGCCCTTGCCGCCGAGGAGGACGGGGCCGGCGAGCGCGGGCTTGCCGGCTTGGTAGCGGCGCAGGACGGGCGGCTGGGGCAGGCCGAGGCGGCTGGCCAGGAAGGAGCCGGGGCCCGACTTCACGAAGGCCGCGTAGAAGTCCGTGCTGGGTGCATCAGGCATGTGGGGTACCTCATCCGTGTGGGGTTCCGATAGGCTATCGACAAGCAACTTACTCCAGAGTAAGAATACTCGGTAGTAGCAACCCTCGATCACTGGGAGAAACCCGTGGCAAACATCGAAACCCGCCCGGTCGCCATCCTCGGCGGAAACCGGATCCCCTTCGCCCGTTCGGACCGTGCGTACGCGAAGGCCAGCAACCAGGACATGTTCACCGCCGCCCTCAATGGTCTCGTGAGCCGCTTCAACCTGCAGGGCGAGCAGCTGGGCGCCGTCGTCGGCGGCGCCGTGCTCAAGCACAGCCGTGACTTCAACCTGATCCGCGAGTCGGTGCTCGGCAGCCCGCTCTCGCCGTACACCCCCGCGTTCGACGTGCAGCAGGCCTGCGCCACCGGCCTGCAGGCGATCAACGCCGCGGCCCAGGGCATCCAGCTCGGCCGCTACGACGTCGCCGTCGGCGGCGGCGTCGACACCACCTCCGACGCCCCGATCGGCGTCTCCGAGGGCATGCGCAAGGTGATGCTCGAGCTCAATCGGGCGTCGAGCACCGTCGACCGCCTCAAGCTGCTCGGCAAGCTCCCCGCCAACCTCGGCATCGACATCCCGCGCAACGGCGAGCCGCGCACGGGCATGTCGATGGGCGAGCACGCCGCCATCACGGCCAAGGAGTTCGGCGTCTCCCGCGCCGAGCAGGACGAGCTGGCCTACCTCAGCCACACGAAGATGGCGGCCGCGTACGACCGCGGCTTCTTCGAGGACCTGATCACCCCGTACCTCGGCCTGACCCGCGACGACAACCTGCGCCCCGGCAGCACCGTCGAGAAGCTCTCCACCCTCAAGCCCGTCTTCGGCGTCGCGCTGGGCGATGCGACGATGACCGCAGGCAACTCGACGCCGCTCACGGACGGCGCGTCGACGGTGCTGCTGTCCTCCGACGAGTGGGCCGCCGAGCGCGGCCTTCCCGTGCTCGCCTACCTCAAGGACGTCGAGTACTCGGCCGTGGACTACGTCGGCGGCAAGGACGGCCTGCTCATGGCGCCGACCTACGCGGTGCCGAAGCTGCTGGCCCGCAACGGCCTCACGCTGCAGGACTTCGACTTCTACGAGATCCACGAGGCCTTCGCCTCGGTCGTGCTCGCGACGCTGCAGGCCTGGGAGTCGCCCGAGTACTGCAAGGACCGCCTCGGCCTGGACAAGCCGCTCGGCTCGATCGACCGGAGCAAGCTCAACGTCAACGGCTCGTCGCTCGCGGCCGGGCACCCGTTCGCCGCGACCGGCGGCCGCATCGTGGCCTCCGCCGCGAAGCAGATCAAGGAGAACGGCGGCGGTCGCGCGCTGATCTCGATCTGCGCCGCCGGCGGCCAGGGCATCACCGCCATCATCGAGGGCTGATGTAGCAGGCCCCGGCCGCCTACAGTGGTGGGTATGAGCACGACGGACGACGTGGTCGAGAAGATCCTTCGCGACTACGACACCATCACAGTGGTCGGGGCCAGCGCCGATCCGGCGAAGGCGGCACACGACGTGCCCGCCTACATGCAGCACCGCGGATGGCGGATCATCCCGGTGAACCCGCACGCCGACGAGATCCTGGGCGAGAAGGTGTACCGCACACTGGCGGACGTCCCGGAGCAGGTCGGGCTGGTCGACGTCTTCCGGCCTTCGGAGTTCACCCCGGACATCGCCCGGCAGGCCGTCGCCGCGGGTGCGACCGCGCTGTGGTTGCAGTTGGGGATCCGCTCGGCGGAGGCCCGCGAGATCGCCGAATCCGCAGGGCTGCTGTACGTCGAGGACCGCTGCCTCATCATCGAGCAGCGGCGTACGCAGTTCTCGCGGAGGAAGGCATGAGCGTCGGCCTCGTGATCGTCCTCGTGGTCGCGGTGGTCGCCGTGCTCACGCTGGTCGGAGTCCTCTGGTTCGTCCGCGACTCCAACAAGCGGATCCGGGCGTTCGCCGATTCCGCCGACCTCATCCCCGGCCGGCCGGGCCGCGCGCCGGCGGAGTGGACCTCGTCCACGGCGCCCGAGGCGCTGCTGCATCAGCGGGTCCGCTACGCCATCGCCGACGTCCACCGCGGCGCTGTCGCCCCCGCGGTGCCGCCGCCTGCTGACTCGGCCGTACACGGACCCGAGTCGGACCTCGCCGCGCTCGACGACGCGGTTTTCACCCTCGACGACGCGATCATCGCCGCGGCGCAGTTGTCCGGCGAGGAGCGCACGACGGCGCTGGCGGAGCTGGAGCCCAAGGTCGCGGCGCTGGAGTCGCTGACCGGGACGCTGTGGGACGCACCGTCGGGCCGGCGTCGCGAGTTGATCGACGGGGTCACGGCCGCCTTGCGCCCGTAGCCCGGGCCCGGAGCACCGCGGACGCGACCGCTCGGAGGCGTACGCAGTCTCCCGGTCGGTCAGTCCTTGATCACCTGGATCTTGCTGCTGATACTGGTCTCGGTGGTGCAGATGCTCAGGAGCCCGTCGCTGCTCACGATGGATGGAGTGGAATTCGAGCAGCTCCATCCGCCGGCGGTGGTCACGAGCGAATTCGAGGTGGTGTACGAAGGGGCGCTCAGGTAGTCCTGGACGACCTTCTCCGCGACGTCGCACGACGACACGTCCTTCATCGTGACCCGGCCCGTCAGCCCGGAGAGGAAGTACGTCTGCGCGGTCCCCGACTGCGGGTACGTCACGGTGCCGCAGCGGGTGTAGCCCGCGGGGACCGTCGCGGTGGCCGTCGACCCGGCCGCGCTCGTGGTGGGCTGCGCGGCGGTCGTCGACCACGACCGGTCGTCGGCCGTGGCCGGAGTGGACGACGGTGACCCGATGACGCCGGTCGCCAGCAGGATGCCGACCCCGGCCGCCAGCGCGACGACCGCCACGCCACCGGCGACCAGCGCGGTGCGCTTGCCGCGGGATGCCCCTGCGGGTGCGGGCCCCGGAGACGGCCGGCGGACGGTCGTTGCGGCACCGGCAGGAACCGTGGGATCGGCGGGGACCGCGGGAACGGTGGGCGCGGGCGTCGCCGGGGTGGGCCCGGCGCGGAGCAGCGTCTCGGCCGCGGGATCGACCGGCTGTGCGGGACGATCCGCGGGCCGGGCCCGCGCCGGTGCGGTCGGCCCGGCTGGTGCGGTCGGCCCGGCTGGTGCCGCGGGACGGTCGGTGGGCCCGATCGCGGCGGCCAGGCCGGCGGCGAAGGCGGAGCAGGTGGGGTAGCGGTCCGCGGGGTTCTTGGCGAGCGCGCGTTCGAAGACGGCGTCGAGCTCGGCGGGCACGCCGGGGCGCCGCGCGGAGATCGGCGGGACGGGCGAGTTCAGGTGGTCGTTCATCAGCGCCGGGGCGCTCGGCTTGGTGAACGGTCCGGCCCCGGTGAGCAGGGCGTAGGCCGTGGCGGCGAGGCTGTATTGGTCGGCCGCACCGGTGATGCTCGCGGGGTCGGTGATGGCCTCGGGGCTGATGTAGGCCATGGTGCCGATCGTCAGCCCGGTCGACGTCAGGCTCGTGGACTCCCCGGCCGCCTTCGCGATGCCGAAGTCGGCGAGCTTCACGGCGTCGACGCGGCCCTGGTGGAAGGCGAGCAGGATGTTCGCCGGCTTCACGTCGCGGTGGGTGATCCCGCGCCGCTGGTACGCGTAGTCGAGGGCCGACGCGGCGCCGGTCACGATCTCGGCGACGAGGCCGAGCGGCAGCGGCCCCTCGCGCCGGAGGAGCTCGGCGCCGTCGACCCCGTCGACGTACTCCATCGCCAGCCACAGCATCTCGCCGGAGCTGCCGCGATTGTGCAGCGTCACGATGTTCGGGTGATTGAGGCCGGCCAGGAGGCCGGCCTCGCGGTCGAACCGGGCGCGGAAGTCGGCGTCGCGGGAGAGGGCACCGTCGAGCACCTTGAGCGCCTCCTGCCGCGGGAGGTGCGGATTCCGGACGAGGAAAACCTCGCCCATGCCACCCGCGCCCAACCGCCGGACGACGGGGTAACCGGCGATCTCCGAGCGGTCTGCGCCGGTCATGTTCCCCCTCGGTCACGGCATACTTCAGGCTGAAGATATCAATCCGCGCGGCGGTTGTCTGTCGTCCGATCGGCCGACACGACGGCGGGTCCCGCCGCCGGTTCGTGCTCACGTCGCGGTGGCTCAGGATGTCGGGTTGCGGTGAGGTGGAGCGTCTTCCACGCGCCCGCGACCGCGCAGGACCCGAAATCCTGAGCGGCTCTGCCGCGGTCCGCCCCAGAGAGGCTACGGCGCGACACGTGCGGCAAGCGAGGGTATGCATGGGATGTATGTCCTCTTCCGGATAGATAGGCCTTGACCTGCGACGACGCAGGGTATGCGGCGGGTGCATACCTTTTCGCGCCGGCGACCTGCCTATCGACGACCTACCTTGGGGGACGCCCGGGCCCGCAATCTTTCCACCGCGCGGCTGAGCACCCAGGCCAGGGGTACGGTGACCAGGGAGGTCACCACGACGATCGTCCACGTCGAGCCCTGGAACAGCGGGTAGTGCAGCACGTTGAGCACCACGACGTCCATCGCGATCACGTGGATCAGGAAGTACTCGTAGCTGATCGACCCCAGCCACATCATCGGCCGCGAGCCGAGCACTCCCGGCCTGCCGACGGCGAAGGCCGCCACCAGGAGCCCGCCGATCAGCGCCTCGAGCACGTACTTCGTCACGCCCTGTGGGGCGGTGGGCAGACGCAGGTCGAGCGGCCCAGCGGAGGGCGTCAGCAGCACCGCGAAGGCAGCCGCCGCGCCGAGCAGCAATGCCGGACGCGCCCACCGCTCCCACGACGCCGTCCGCACCCGGTCGATCATCAGCGCGACGACGATTCCGGCGGCGAAGGCTGCGGCGTAGGCGGGTGGCCAGGTGCGGGTGGTCTTGCCGAACAGGTTCGTCTCGATGACCAGCACCAGCCACCCGACGGACACCGCCACCATCGCCGCGGGCACGATCCACGCCAGCTGCCCGTACCGGACGATCGCGAACCCCAGCAGCGGCAGCACCAGGTAGAAGGCGAACTCGACGCACATGCTCCACATCTGCGAGAGCCCCGTGTGCACGTACCCGACCCCGTAGATCTGGGTGAAGGTCAGGTGCCGCACGTACCCGACCCAGCCCCGGCCGTGGGTGGAACCGTCGGGGCGCCACAGGTAGATCACGTAGACGACGGTGACCACGGTCCAATAGGCGGGCAGGATCCGCCACGCGCGATGGGCCGCGTAGCGCCGCACGTCGGGCCCTCGCCGCCCGGCGGCGGCCCCGCCGTCGCGCCCGTCGGGCCCGTCGCGCCCGGCGCGTACCGTCGACCGCGCTGCGGCGACCCAGGGCCGCACCAGCAGGAACCCGGACAGGGCGAAGAACACCGGCACCGCGGCCTGCAGCCGGGAGTAGGCGGCTCCCCAGACGTCGGGGGTGTAGTCGCCCGCCCAGAACGCGGCGTGGGTGACGCACACGGCGAACGCGGCGACCGCCCGCAAACCGGTGAGGGCGGGGAACTGCTGGGTGCGGGTAGCGGTGTCGATACGCGATTCAGATCTTGATCGCGGGCATGAGCCGGTCGAGGTTCCACAGTCGGTTGCGCCGCGCGGACAGGCACGAGACGGTGATCGAGATGACCCAGATGAACATCATCACCCCGATCGCGACCCAGAGCCGGTGGTCGATGCCGCCGAGCACGAGTTGCCGGAGACCGTTGACGCCGTAGGTCATCGGGTCGTACTTGTGCAGGACCTGGAACGGTCTGGCGGTGGTCTCCACCGGATACATGCCGCCGGAACTCACCAACTGCAGCATGAGCAGCGCCATGATCAGCACGCGCCCGACCGCAGGCCCGACCAGCGCGTTCACCGCCTGCGTGAACGCGATGAAGGCGAGCGAGACACCCATCATGAAGAACACCATCGCGATCGGATGGGCGACCTCCAGACCCAGCGCGAACCGCACCACGCAGTACAGGATCACCGCCTGGCACAGGCCGATCGCGGCGGCCGGGAGGTAACTGGCCATCACCACGCGGATCGCCAACACCTCCGCGGCGATGGCGCGGTTCTGCAGGGGCCGGAACACCATCCACAGCACCAGCGCACCGAAGAACAGCGCCAGCGTGAGGAAGAAGGGAGCCATGCCCGAGCCGAAGTTCGGTGCCCGGTTCTCGTGCGACGCGTCCAGCTGGACCGGCCCGCCGATCGTCTCGGCGACCTGGGAGGCCTGCTCGTCCGTCCACTTGGGTACTGAGCCCGCGCCCTCGTGCAGCTTGGTGGCCAGCTCGCGGCCGCCGGTGCGCAACTGCCCCGTCCCGTCCGAGAGCTTGCCGGCACCGTCGGACAGTTGGGTGATGCCGTCGTCGAGCGTGGCGTTCCCGGCCGCGAGCTGCGCCGCGCCGGAGCGCAACTGCGTGATCTTCGCGGTGAGGTCGGTGCCGGTGGTGCCCACTTGCCCGAGCATCGTCGCCAGGGGACTGCCGGGGGTGCGGAGCTGCTCGGTGAGCGTGGCGGCCGCGGACGACGCCGCGACGACCTGCTGCTTCGCGGCGGCGGGCACCGAGGCCTGCGCCAGCTGTGCCCGCACCGCCCGCAGGCCCTCCGCGGCCTGCCGGGCCGCCGGATCGGGACTGGCGGTGAGCTGCTTGATGGCGGCGTCGATGCCGGCGAGCGCGGCGTCCTGCGTCTTGATGAACACCCCGGCCTTGTCGGCGGCGTCGGCGAGGGCGGTGGCGCTCTGCTGGAGCTGCGCGGTGTTCCCGCCCAGCCCGGACAGCGCCCTCGTGATGGCGAGGATCGGGTCGGTGGCCTGGTTGATGCCGTCGGAGAGCTGCTGGGACCCGGTCCGCAGCTGCGCCGAGCCGGTCTTCGCGGTGGTCAGGCCCGTGGCGAGCTGTTTGGCGCCGTCGTCGGCGGTGTCCAGGCCGTCGGCGAGCTTGCCGGCACCGTCGGCGGCCTGTTCGATGCCCGCGCCGGCGGAGATGACCATCGACAGGACCTGATTGACGGCCTGTCCGGAGATCCGCGTGGACACCGCGTTGAGGACCTGCGCCATCGCCGACTGGCCGATGGTCGAGCTGACGTAGTTGTTGGCGTCGTTGTAGACCGCGCGCAGCTGTGCCTTCTCCGGCTTGCCGGACATGGGCGAGGCGATAGCAGAGGAGAAGTTCTCCGGCAGCTCGAGCATGAAGTAGTAGGTGCCGTCCTTGACGCCCTTCGCGGCCTCCGCGGGGGAGACGATGTGCCAGTCGAGGCTCTTGTCGTCCGCGAGGGACTTCTCCACCTCGGCGCCCGCGTTGATCTTCTGGCCCTTGACCTCGGTGCCCTTGTCGGCGTTGACCAGCGCGACCGGCATCTTGTTGACGTGGCCGAAGGGATCCCAGAAGGCCCACAGGTACAGCGCGCCGTACACCAGCGGCAGCAGCATGATCACGACGATCGCGGCGCGCGTGAGCCGGCTGCGCCCGAAGCGCTTGATCTCGGAACCGAAGGCCAGTCCGGCGACGATGGGAATGAGGCGGCTCTTCTTCTCGGACACGAGAATCAGTCCTTCCGGGTCAGGGCGCGTCGATCGTGCAGGGTGTGCTGGGGCGCGGTCCCGCCGAGGGGATTGGTCACCCCGACGATCACGGTGTACTGCTCGGCGATCGCCCCCAGCCGCTGCACGGCGTCGGCGCGGCCGGGGTTGTCGCGGACCTGCTCGAGGTCGCCGACGATGAGGATCGGGTGATTGCTGAGCAGGGCCAGGGTGATCCGGAGCAGGAACAGCTGCAGGTCCGTCAGCTCGACGATGCGGGTCCGCGGTCCGGGACGGTCGAGGTCGCCGAACACGCGGTCCATCTCGAGCCGCCCGGCGCTGAGCGGCACCATCGAGTACCAGGGCGCGAGCCAGCGCCGCTGTTCTGCCAGGACGGTCTCGACGGTGACCGACTCGTCCAGGTCGTCGATGCCCTCGAACGCCGCGACGGCGCACTTCTTGCGGATCGCGCCGGGGCTCCTCGCGCCCAGGGCGTCGACGGTGCCGTGCGTGGGCTTCAGGCGCCCGGCCAGCGTCAGGAGCAGCGCGTTCTGGTCCGGCCCCGCCGGCATCTGCACGGCGTGCAGGCCGCGGTCGAACTCCAGGTCGATGCCGCGGAACAGCGGTCCGTGCTCCCCGTCGACACCGAGGTCGTGCGCCGCGAGCACGACGTCAGTAGGGCGTGATTCGTCCATGGGCTCGGCTCTCCGTCTGTCGGGCGCGGGTCGTCACGAAGTTTACGGACCGGGAGGGGCGGCGGAGACGGAAGCATGGGTGGCACGGCGTGGGGACAGCGGAGGGCACCGCCGGGACGATTCCCGACGGTGCCCTGTGGTCCCGGCTGCGTTCTACGGGGTGGTGGTGTGAGAGGTCGTGCCGTCGGAGCGGACGGTGTCGCTGGTCACCGTCTTCTCGGTCGGCAGGTTCTTCGTCACGGCGTCGTCACCGGTGCCGGTGGTCTCGGTGCCCGTCGTGGTGGTCGTGGTGGTGGAGTTGCCGCTGACGACGGGGACGGAGGAGCTGGAGCCGGTGCCCGACAGGGTCAGCTGGTTGTTCGTCTCCGTGGTCTTCGTCGTGGTGACGGGCTCGGTCGGGTCGGTGTTGTCCGTGTTCGAGGTGGTCTTGGTGGTGGTCGTGCCACCCGTCACGCTGCCGGTGGTGCCGGTGACACCGGTGCGGTCGACAGTGCCACCGTCGAACGACCCGCCGACGTTGATCTTCCCGACGGGTGCCAGGTCGTTCGACTCCGCGCTGACCGACGCCTTGGGGGCGGTGAGCTTCGAGTTCGCACCGTTGAGCTCGAGGCCGCCGGTGTCGAATCCGCCGGTCACCGTGCCGTAGCCGGGGGAGGTGATCGACGCGGGGCCGTTCCAGTCCTCGTTGGTCAGCGCAGGTCCCACGAGGACGACCTTGCCCGACTTGTCGATGGCGATCTGCCCGGTGACCAGCCCGAAGTCCACCTTGCCCAGGCCGGGAATACTGGGGCCGCCGTAAATGGTTGGGCCGGCGAGCTTGAACCCGTTGTTATCGAGACTGACGTCGAACGGACCGTAGAACCCGGCGTCGCCGCCGAGGAGGTTCTTCACTGTGCCATCGACCCAGGCGCCTCCACTCGCCAAGCCGAAGCCGCCGTTGCCGATGTTCAGCGTCGGGGCCCAGCCGCTTGCTGCGGTCGAGGTGATGCCAAAGGGATCGACATACCTGGTGAGCTCGAAGAATGGGGCGCCACCGACGCCGCCGGAGCTACCCCAACTGAAGCCGGTCACGGTGCGTAGATCGCCGAAGAGGCCCTTGTACTCGATGACCCGGTCGTACACGCCCCACGGCCCGTCGGGGCTGGTGCCGGTGTAGGCGATCGGCTGGTTGTACAGCGACCCGAAGACGGGCGCGCTGATTCGGATCTGGTCGAAGGACTGCGTGCTCCCGAGCGACGCGTTCTGGGCCACTTTCACCACCGTGCCGACGACGGGGATGCCTTTCCAGGTCCCGATCACCTTGCCGATCACGGGCGCGCTCGCGTTGATCGCGTTGATCGCGCCCACCGTCCCTTGATTCAGGATCTTGGCGTACTGGGCCCCCGCGGCATCCGAACCGGGGATGACCTCGGCGTGGGCAACGCCGGTGCCGACGGTGAGGGCGGCTCCGGCGGCGACGACGGATGTGGCTGCGCTCGCGCGCTTCGCAGCGCGGGTGAGTGCGGTGGGTGCGGAATGACGACCCATACTAATGACCTCCGATAATTAGCCTGTGCCCCAATGGCTTTCGGGCTGTTTGAGAAGATCTTCGCATCTGAGGCTGACAAGTACGGAATCGCAGGGGTCGGTCCGGGCCATATTCATCCGTTCGGATGACAGACGACGGTGCCTCGCCGACCGTGAACCCAGAGCGGTCCGCGCCCTCCGCGCCGGCCGCGGGCGGCGCACCGTCGAACCCGGGAACGGGCGAGGGCGCCCCGACCGGTGGTCGGGGCGCCCTCGAGGTGCTCGGTGTTACGGAGCGACGATCAGAACGCGGCCTCGTCGAGGTCCATCGCCTGGTTGTCGACGGCCGCGACGACGTCCTTGACGGAGGTCAGCAGCGGCAGCATGTTGGCAGCGAAGAACTTCGCGACGCCGACCTTGCCCTCGTAGAAGGACTTGTCGGCGCCGGTGGCGCCGCCGTCGATCGCGGCCTGCGCGATGACGGCCTGGTGCAGCAGGCGCCAGCCGATCATCAGGTCGCCGAAGGCCATGAGGAAGCGCACCGAGCCGAGGCCCACCTTGTACAGCTCCTTGGGCTCCTGCTGCGAGGCGAGCGCGAAACCGGTGAGCGTGGCGGCCATGGCCTGCACGTCCTCGGCGGCGGTCTTCAGCAGCGCGACATCGGCGGCGAAGGCGCCGCCCGCGTTGGCCTCGATGAACGCGGTGATCTGGCCGGCCACGTGGCCGAGCGCGGCGCCACGGTCGCGGAGGATCTTGCGGAAGAAGAAGTCCTGCGCCTGGATGGCGGTGGTGCCCTCGTACAGCGAGTCGATCTTCGAGTCGCGGACGTACTGCTCGATCGGGTAGTCCTGCAGGAAGCCGGAGCCGCCGAAGGTCTGCAGCGACTCGGTCCCGAGCAGCGTGAAGGCGCGCTCGGAGCCGACGCCCTTGACGATCGGGAGCAGCAGGTCGTTGACCTTGTAGGCCATCTCCTCGTCGGCGCCCGACACGGGCGTCGCGGTGCGGACGTCCTGGTGCGCGGCGGTGTACAGGTACACGGCGCGCAGGCCCTCTGCGTAGGCCTTCTGCGTCAGCAGCGAGCGACGCACGTCCGGGTGGTGCGTGATGGTCACCCGCGGCGCGGTCTTGTCGGCCATCTGGGTCAGGTCGGCGCCCTGGACGCGCTGCTTGGCGTAGTCGAGCGCGTTGAGGTAGCCGGTCGAGAGGGTGCCGATGGCCTTGGTGCCGACCATCATGCGGGCGTGCTCGATGACCTTGAACATCTGGGCGATGCCCTTGATCTCCTCGCCCACGAGCCAGCCCTTGGCGGGCTTGCCGTGGCCGCCGAAGGTGACCTCACAGGTGGTGGAGGTCTTGATGCCCATCTTGTGCTCGACGCCGGTGACGTAGACGCCGTTCTCCTCGCCGAGGTTGCCCTGCTCGTCGAAGTGGTGCTTCGGCACGAAGTACAGGCCCAGGCCCTTGGTGCCCGGCGCGCCGCCCTCGGGGCGGGCGAGCACGAGGTGGAAGGTGGACTCGAACATCCCGTCCATGACCGCCGAGGTGATGAAGCGCTTCACGCCCTCGATGTGCCAGGAGCCGTCCTCCTGCTTGACGGCCTTGGTGCGGCCCGCGCCCACGTCGGAGCCGGCGTCCGGCTCGGTGAGCACCATGGTGGCGTTCCAGTTGCGCTCGGCGGCGATCTTCGCCCACTTCTTCTGCTCGTCGGTGCCCTCGTCGAAGAGGATCTGCGCGAAGCCGGGGCCCGCGGCGAACATGAAGACGGGCGGGTTGGCGCCGAGGAACAGCTCGCCGATGCCCCAGTACAGCGAGCGGGGCACGTCGGTGCCGCCCAGCTCGTCGTTCAGGCCGAGGTAGGCCCAGCCGCCGTCGGCGAAGATCGCCTGCGACTTCTTGAAGGCCTCGTTGATCTTGACCTCGTGGGTCTCGGGGTCGAAGACGGGCGGGTTGCGGTCGGCCTCGGCGAAGGACTCCGCGATGGGGCCCTCGGCCTGACGGGCCGCCTCGTGCAGCATCTCCTTGGCGGTGTCCTCGTCGAGGTCGCCGTACGCACCGGAAGCCAGCACCTCGCCGACGCCGAGATCCTCGAAGAGGTTGAACTCGATGTCGCGGACGTTGCTCTTGTAATGGCCCATGGGGCTGTTCCACCTTCTCAGATCAGGCTGTCGGGGTGTTACCTCTCGGTAAGTTACCGCTCGGTAATATCCATAGGATAACGCGCTCCCCGCGTGCGAACAAGTGCAAGCACCCTACGGTGTGATCACGTCGGCCCGGCGGCGCCGCGCCCGAACCGCCAGGTCAGTGCCGGTGCCGTGGTACGGGTCACTCTCGCGCCATTCCACGTGCTCCACCACCATGTCCTCGGGGAGAGCCTCGGAGACCTCCGCGGCGCCGAAGACGGGCAGGCCGGGATGCGAATCCGCCTGCTCGTGCGCGAGCAGCAGGAGCAGGCCGCCCGGCGCGAGGGCCTCCGCGGCGCGGGCGATCGCCGCCGCGCGGTGCTCGGGGGCGGGGTGCACGTACGCCCAGACCACGAGGTCGTAGGGCTGGTCCGGGACCTCGTCGGCGGTGATGTCGAGCGGGGTCCAGTGCAGCCGGGCCCGGACGGTGCGCGGCGACCGGGCCGCCACCGTGGCGGCCTTGTCCAGGCCGACGCGCGAGTAGTCGACCGCCGTCACGTCCCACGCCCGCGTTGCGAGCCACAGCGCGTGCCGCCCCTCGCCGGTGCCGACGTCGAGGGCACGGCCGGGCGGCAGGATCGTCACCTGCTCGACGATCCACGGGTCCGGTGGTGCGCCCCAGACCAGTTCGCTGGTGCGGTAGCGGTCGTCCCAGTCATGGGCGTTCACGAGGGCACCACCTGACGTGCGGTCGCGTCGGAGTCCGGGCGACAGTGTTGGTCGGCGATCAGCACAGCGCCTCCTTGAGGTACGCGACGTCGTCGGCGAGACCGTCGGCGGGGGTCTCGAGGATGATCGGCGCGCCGGCGGCGCGGGCCACATCGGCGAGCAGGTCGGGGTCGATCGTGCCGTCCTGCAGGTTCGCGTGCCGGTCCCGCGCGGAGTCGAACTCGTCGCGGGAGTTGTTGAGGTGCACCAGGTCGATGCGCCCCGTGATCGCCATGACCCGTTCGACGATGCCCAGCAGATCCTCGCCGCCGGCCCAGGCGTGGCAGGTGTCGAGGCAGAAGCCGGCGCCCTGGTCGCCCACCGCGTCCCACAGCCGGTCGATGGCCTCGAGCTGCCGCGCGATGGCGCCCTCGCCGCCGGCGGTGTTCTCGATCAGGATCGGTACGCCGAACCCGCCCTTCTCCGCCTGGCGCGTGAACAGCTTGCGCCAGTTCGCGATCCCCTCGTCGAGCGCCTCGCCCTCGCGGAGGTGGCCGCCGTGCACGACCAGGCCGAACGCGCCGAGGTCCGCGGCCGCTTGCGCCTGCAGGGCGACGGCGTTGCGGCTCGGCATGCGCAGCCGGTTGTTGAGGCTGGCGACATTGATCCGGTACGCGGAGTGCACGACGATCTCCAGCGGTGACGCCTTGAGTGCCTCCGTCTGCGGGTGCGGCTGCGGTTTGTCGAAGGACTGCGGGTCCTGCACGAACATCTGGATCACGTCCACGCCGAGTTTCTCGGCCGTCTCGACGGGGTGGGTGTCGCTGCGGACATGGGCACCGATTCGCATGGGTCTCAGCGTAGTGGCTCGGCGCCTGCGGGTCGGTGTGTCTCCTGCGGAAGCCATGCGTGGAGAGCATGGATCGGTTTTCGCAGGTAGGGGTCGATTTCCGTGAGGCAGGCCGTGCGTGGCGCGCATGGCACCCGGGCGCTCGGCCGCGTAGTCCGACGGTGCGCAGATCTTTCGAAGCGTTCTGCGACGGGATCTGCCTTGGGTCCAAGGGGCTAGCGCAGCACCCAGTCTGAAGGGTGATGCGCCCGAGAAGGACCGCGGCTCTCCCCTGTGGAGGACCGCGGTCCTGTGGATAACACGCGGTTCCCCGTGTCCCGGCAGGGCGGCTGAGGGAGGGCAGGGGCCTACCGTCGGGCCATGGAGACGGGGGTGTGGCGGGGCGAGCCCGCGACGGCGTACGCGCGGTGGGCTGCGCTCGAGGAACGGGCGGCGCGGGAGCTGGCGTCGGCGCTGGAGCGGGCGTCGGCGGAGATCCGATCCGGGGGAGGGGAACTCGCCGCGCGCCTCGCAGCGATCGAGCTGCCCGCCGCGGTCGTGGCGGGCGCACCGTCGAGCCCGGTGCGTTTGCCGACGCGCCCGCGCACCGCGGCGCAGCGCGACCTGGAGAACCGGGCCCGGCTGGCCGTCGATCTGGGCGGGAGCGGGCCTCACCGGAAGATCGCGGCGATCATCGCCGGCCGACTCGCCGAGCTCGCCCGGGGCGGTGAAACGGTGCAGCTCATCGAGTACGACCCGGCGGCTTTCGGAGGCGACGGTGCCGTCGTCGTCGCGATCGGCGACCTCGACGCCGCGCGCAACATCGGCGTCGTCGTACCCGGCATGGGGACTACGGCGGCATCCATCGGGTCGGTCACCCTCGATGCCGCGCGACTTCAGGTCGCGGCCCGCCGCGCCGACCCCACCACCGCGACGGCGACAGTCGCCTGGATCGGGTACGACGCGCCGTCGGGCCCCGCGGCGGCCGGACAGGTGCTCACCGGCGTCCACGCGCGCCGGGGCGCAGCAGAACTGCGCGCCGACCTCGCCGACCTGAGGCGGATGCGTCCGGACCGCCCGCGCGTGGTGGTGTTCGGGCACAGCTACGGATCCACGACGGTGGCCACGGCGGCTGCGGATGGGGCGCTCGCGGGCACCGTCGATGCGCTGGTCCTGCTGGGTTCGCCCGGCGCGGGGCCGGTGCGCTCGGCGGCGGAGACGGGCGTGCCGGTGTACGTGGCCCGCGACCGCGACGACCCGGTGCCGGCGGCGGGCGGGTTCGACGGTGCCGGGCGTGCCCTGCGGCGCCTCTGGGGTGTGGAACTCGGCCTCGGGGCGGACCCGTCCGCGCCCTCGTTCGGGGCGACGGCGCTGCCCGCGGGCGGGCCGGCCGGATTCGGCGTGGCCGCACACTCGGGGTACTTCGACGAGGAGTCGTCGTCGCTGGGGGCGTTCGCGGAGGTGCTGGTGGGCGCACGATCCGCTGCACGGTGACGAGGTACGGCAGGACGGGGGACCGGATGACCGGTGGCAAGGTGCATCGACGGAGGTGGTGGGAACGGATGCGCGGCGATGAGGTGGATCTGGTTGCGGTGGAGCGGATCGCCGCGAACTGGGAGAAGACGGCCGTCGGGTTCGCCGCGCAGGCCGCGGCGTGGCGAGCGACCACGGGACCGCCGGAGGTGATCGACTTCGCCGCCCGAGCAGCCACGACGCTCGCCGGCCACGCGGAGGCGGCGAGCGCCGCGGCGCGGCGGCTGCGGGACTACTGCGCGACGGTCGTGGCGACCGACGAGGACGGCGCCCGCAGCGTGCGGTGCGCGATCCAGGCTGCGGCCAGCATGAGTACCACGCCGATCGCGGAGGTCACGGAGACGCCGGCGTCGAACGCCTGACCGGCGGCCCGGACCAGGGCGTCGGCGGCGTCGGCGGGCAGCTGCGTGGCGACGTGATGCGCGCCCGCCAGGGTCTCGGTGGCGGGCGCGGCCTGCGCGCCGGTGACGCCGGCGGGGAGCACGAGGTTGGCGGCGTACGCACCGGCCAGGATCGAGCCGAGCACCGCGGTGCCCAGCACGGAGCCCAGCTCGTACGCCGTCTCGGACACCGCGGATGCCGCGCCGGCCTTCTCCGCGGGGACCGAGGAGACGATCATGTCGTTCGAGAGTGTCTCCGCGGCACCGATTCCCACGCCGAGCATCGCGAACGCGATGAGCACGGCGAGCGTGGACTCGGGCGAGGCGAACGCGGCGACCACGGCGTACGCCGCGGCGGAGGTGAGCATGCCCCAGACCACCACGGTCGACGGCGCGATCCACCGCACGGCGCGCACCACGTACAGCCCGGCGACCATCATGGTGATCAGGCCCGGGACCAGCGCCCAGCCGGCGTCCATCGGGCTCATCCCGACCACCAACTGGAGGTGCTGGCTGACGAAGAACATGAAACCCACCAGCGAGAACACGCTGAGCAGGTTCACGGCGACCGCGCCGGAGAAGCGGCGGTTCGTGAACAGCCGGACGTCGAGCATGGGGTCCGCGCGGTGGAGCTGGCGGTGGATGAACAGCGCGGTCGCGACCACGCCCACGGCGAGCGGCACGACGACCGACAGTGCATCGCCGCCCTTGGCGAGGCTCTTCACGGCGTAGACGATCGGGGTCAGTGCGAGCAGCGACAGCGCGATCGACACCGGGTCGATGCGGCCCGGGTTCGGGTCGCGCGACTCGGGCACGAAGATCGGGGCCAGCACGAGCAACGGGATCAGCACGGGCACAGCCATGAGGAAGACCGAGCCCCACCAGAAGTGCTCGAGGAGGAAGCCGCCCACGATCGGGCCGAGCGCCGCGCCGGCGGCAAAGAAGGACGCCCAGACCGCGATGGCCAGCCGGCGCTGCTGCGGATCGGCGAAGATGTTGCGCAGCAACGACAACGTGGACGGCATGAGCATCGCACCGAAGAAGCCGAGGCCTGCGCGGGCGGCGATGAGTGCGACTGCGGTCGGGGAGTAGGCGGCCACCACCGACATCGCGGCGAAGCCGGTTGCGCCGAGCAGCAGCAGCCGGCGGCGGCCGAACCGGTCACCGAGGCTGCCCATCGAGACCAGCAGTCCGGCCAGCACCAGCGGGTAGACGTCGATGATCCACAACTGCTGGGCCGCGGTGGGGTCGAGGGTGGCGGCGATCGAGGGCAACGCGAAGCCGAGCACGGTCCCGTCGATGGACACCAGCAGCACCGGAAGCATGAGGACCGCGAGCGCGCCCCAATCGCGCACCGTGGCGCGCGAGGACGCGGTCGTGGTGGGGAGCGTGGTGGTCATGGCGGCACTTCCTGAGGTGTCGTGGCTTTTCGAGTTCGCCGTTACTGTACCAGCTGGACGGTACAGAAACGAGAGACCGCGATCACCCCTACGATGCGAGGTGTGCCACCCCCTCCCGCCGCCCGCGCCAAGCTTCTCGACGCCTTCGTGAAGATCCTCATCGAGCACGGCGAACGCGCTGCGACGCTCGAGGCCGTCGCCGCCGAGGCCGGGGTCAGCAAGGGCGGCCTGCTCTACCACTTCGGGTCGAAGAAGGCCCTGGTCGATGGGCTCTGCGACTGGCTCGACGAGCTCGTCACCGCCGACGTGGAGCTGATGGCCGCCGCGCCCGAGGGGGCCGTGGAGTACTACGTGCGCACCTCGAACTACGACGACTCGCCGCTCGACCGCGCGATCGTCGCGGTGCTGCGGCTGAGCCAGGCCGCGAACGACCGTGCCGAGCGTGCGATCCGCTCGATGCAGGACCGCTTCCTCGCGACGGTGCAGGAGCAGGTGCCCGAAGAGGCCACCGCCCGCGCGGTGCTCCTCCTCGGCGACGGCCTCTACTACGACGCCGCCCTCAGCGGCGGCCGCCGCCGCGCCACCGACGAGCAGATGGCAGGCCTGCTTGCCGTCGTCGCCCGCATGGTCGACGGGGCGCCCTGACGTCCCGATAGACGGTCGTCCTGTCTGTGTGTCGCGAGCGGGTGACGCTGTTGCGGACACGGGGCGTGTTACACCTGCGACCTGGGCGAACGGATCAGTCCTCGGGTTGTCTCAGGAACGATCCAATGTAGACACTCCTTGCCTTGTCGCGGCCGGAGGGCGGAAGTTCCGCCGTGTCGTAACCGGACTGATCTGAGGTTCAACATCGCGGATCGTTCGCGAATGAAGTAGCGTACCAAGAGTGAAGTCATTGCTGTCGCAGCTTCTAGGCGTAATGGGAATATTCTTCGTGGCTCTGATCAGCTTCGCTGTAAGCGTCGGTCTGGCACGGTGGATCGGTGGCCTATTGCAGTTGGACCTTCCGTCAGGAGCTTCAAAGCTCGCAATCTGTCTCACAGCAATTCCGATCGCCTACTCGGCGATGGCTATAGCAGAGGCAATACGATCGGGTAGCGGTCCGCGCAGCCGCCCACGCCCCTGGCCTTACTTCGTCATCTTGGTTAGCTGGATAATCAGTAGTGTGTCTGCAGTTTGGGTCGCCACTAGGCAGCCATTTAGCAGTTGGAATGACTGGGCTCAGATCACTCTCGGATTCGCATTAGCAGCAGCGATATTTACAACACTAAGCCTAGCCGCCTATCTTTCTGCGAGACATAAAGATAGATAGGCGTGCCACACAAAAGGGATGGATACCGGAGAGCCTAAGAGGGGATCACGCAAACAGTGAATTTCCTAATAGGATGGAGATAGTTCTTTTCTGTCGATCGACACAGCGAGGGGTCCGCGGTGCCTGCAATCACTCGACTAAGTTGCCAGCGATCTTTGGAGCTTACCTGGCACGGTTGGGAGTAGTTGTCTGCAACGCTTACGCACTTTCTTGGCGTCCAATTGATATCCATGCATGCGGTCCATCCGTCTTTATGGTTCGCATAGCCGCGAAACAGTTTTTGATCGACGTCACCGGTGCATTCGCCAGGCCACTTTACCAGTTGGACCACCTTGACCACCGCCTGCGCACTCTTACAGTCCGTGGCGACGAACTCGGCCGTCGGGGACTGCCCCCTAACCCTCCCGCATACGCCTGGCCTGGGCGCATCCGTAGTCTCATCACTACGTACTGACGGGGCAATAATCTGCCCCGGGATGAGGTCATATGGGCCATAGAAATTTGGCGTCGAAGAGGATGGACTCGCCTCGGGGCTCGGTGCGGACCCGGGGGTGCCGCAAGCACTCAGAGAGACTGTCATGCACATTAGTGCTGCTGACACAGCAACACCTCTTGTTACTCGCTTCTTTGGAGAAGCTGTAGCGCAACTATCGCTGGTTCGCATAGCGATGACGTCTCCTCTTATTCTCGACAGGCGCACAAGCTACTACTTACTGCTCATCAGGTATGCCGTGCAGACTTTCCATTGATTGTCCTGCTTACCCTTAAGCAGGGTGAAGGATGCAACAAATTCGCGCGCAGCAGAATCATTCGGGTAGCGAATTTTGGCCTGTGCATAGATTTGGCCTACGAGGCCAGCTTCGGAGAAGTATCTGAAAT
The DNA here is from genome assembly GCF_040611135.1 of Tsukamurella sp. NPDC003166. Classification (NCBI taxonomy): domain Bacteria; kingdom Bacillati; phylum Actinomycetota; class Actinomycetes; order Mycobacteriales; family Tsukamurellaceae; genus Tsukamurella; species Tsukamurella sp. NPDC003166. The sequence goes on along the minus strand of NZ_JBEXNL010000007.1, from coordinate 2,105 downwards.
TTCCGATATTATCTACGTGATATCGGGTAGCAGATGGTGCTCCGTCTCCGGCGAAGTCCATTAGGCCACCAAGATCTGTGATGGCGCGCGCCTTCAATTCGCCGCAGCTGTTGTCCGCAATGTATTTGTAGTCGTTGCTGTTGTAGCGTTCTATTAGATTGCTGACTGCCTCAATAGAGCGCTTTTCAGAGTCTGAAACAGTGGTCTCAGACGGGTTGTTTCGACCGAAACTGTATCCCGAGAACGCTGCAACTGCCACTATTGCGACGGCTAACAAGGCGAACGCCAAGATCATTCGCTTCGATGTCCGATCCGCTGTAGGCGGCGACTGAGTGCCCTCCTGATCGCTCCGATCAGTCTCTTCTTCACTCATTGACGAGTGCTCCTCTCTTCTGGTCGGCGGAGTTCAGAGCGGACGAGGACGCGCTAGCGGCATTCATCATAGCGCCACTGACCTTCTTCTTTAACCCATGATCGAGGGCTCTTGTCATCATTGTAAGAATTAGGTACATCCTGGAAGATCGCCTGAATTTTCGCAGTGCTTGGCGTCTGTTCCGTTAAGACGATGATAAACGGTTCGCGGTATTTGGACAGCTTTCTCCACGAGTACAATGATGTGGCGGCGGCTATGTATTTGTCTTCCGCAACAGCTTCTCGACATTTTTGGGATCTGTACCCATATGCCTTGCGGTAGTCGCCTGCAACGACTGCGCTGTACATCCCCACGGCGGCGTCGTGCGCCTCTTTCGAACTGTCACTAGTTGGTGCGACTGTGGACGACACCGTGGGGCCGAGATCCTTATTACCCGTGCAGCCTGCTGCGACGAGCGAAATCGATGCGGTAACGATAATCGCTTTTGACAGGCGCGTCGAGGCGGCGCATGAAGCCAACATTCCTCGGTTTACGCGGCGCCGCATGTTGTTCACGTTCACTTCCTCTATTCGTTGACTGATCGGACTAAACGATGCACGCCGGATAGGGAGAGCAGCTCGGCGCTGGAGCCGGAGTGGTTTCCGGCTGGGGCTCAGTAACAGGAGGGACAGGCGGCGTGGGTTCGCTAACGGGTGCTGGCTCTGCGGGTGGCGCGGGCACTGGGCTTGGGGCCGGGTTTGAACCTCCAGTACCCTGCTCGCCTCCGCTATCGCTGCCCTCGCCGCTGTCGCCGCTGTCGCCGCTGTCGCCGTCGCCGTCACCTTCGTCTTCGCCGTCCCCAATCTTGGGCAGATCCAGTCCGAACGCATCGTTTAGGAATCCGACGCACGAATCATAGAGATCCGAGATCCCGAGTATGCTGAGGATTAGGAGGAGAACCTTCTTGTTTGTTGCAATCTTACCGAGTATTTTGCCTATCTTCTCGGCGTTGCTCTTGCGTTCCTTTTCGGCTTCCTTGAGGTAGTCTGCAACCTCGTCCGCGATCTTCTTGATAGCTTTGCTCTTCTTGGCCAATCGACGGAGGACGTCGAGGATCTTCGCTACTCCGCCGATCATGCCGATCATTTTGGCGATATTCATTAGGCAGTCAGCTGCTGAATCCCAGCGGTCCTTTAGGCACTTGAGGTTGTAGGGAGCGCAGCCAAAGATTCCGAGATTGGTTGTTTCGTTCGAGGCGCCTGGGCTGGCAACAGGGCTGATGCAGGCGCACCCGTCGGCGGGGAAGGAAATTGGAGCCCGAGAATAGGGTCCGACTGCCCCGCCGCCTCCGCCAAGGCCCGTGGAGATCGCGGGAAGACCGTTCTGCCAGTCTTCGACGCATTGCGTGTAGCGCAGTACTTGTTGGGGCGTTACTTCGTTCCCATCAGAAGGCTGTTGCTGCGGTACATCAGGGGACGAAGGAGGACGCGATGGGCTGCTCGGCGGAGCCAATGTGGTTGGCGAAGGCGAAGCCGGCTGTGTCGAAACCCCAGGAGCCTGAGTCGGACCGAAGATACCGTTTGGGTTGGTGGTGGGTTGGTTCGGGGTTTGGACGTTCATGCCGTTGCCGCCCTGGTTGGGGGTGGGGTCGGACGGCGTGAACCGCCCCGGGGTGTCCGGAGACTGACTCAAACAGTCACCGGCACCTGGTGGTGGGGTGTCCTCGCAGCGTAGTACGCGGCCTCCAACTCCG